>JALRBB010000346.1 GCA_023257915.1 Quisquiliibacterium sp.
CGACAGCATTGTCTCTCTGCAGGCCGGGCTGGCGGCGTTCGCGGCAAGCGGGCTGACCGGCCTGTTTTTCGGGCTGTATCCGGCGAGTGTGGCGGCGCGCATGACGCCCGCCGAGGCCTTGAGAGCGGAATGAGTTCCGACGACAGCGGCCTTGTTTTCGGTACTATCGCCGGGCGTCCGGCCTTGACGGGACTAAATCCGGGTTCGGCCAGGACACTCCACCTTTTAAAACGACAGGAGACAACAATGGAAAGCACCAGACGAGAATTTCTGGCCGGCGGTGCGGCGCTGACAGCAGGCCTGGCTCTGCCTTCGATCGGGCAGGCTGCGGTGCCGGGCTTGCCTGACACCATGGTCTGGAGCACCTACGACGTGGGCTCGACCGGCTATGTCGAGGCCTCGGCAATCGCCGATGCGCTGGGTAAGGCGCATGGCTCCCGCGTGCGTTTGCAAAACTCCGGAACGTCGATCGGTCGCGTGCTGCCGGTGGTACAGAAGCGAGCTAATTACGGCTGGCTGGCCAATGAGTTGTACTTCGCGGCTGAAGGCCTGTACGAGTACGCGGTACCCGACTGGGGTCCGCAAGACCTGCGGGTGCTGATGGGCCGGCGCAGTTCGTTCTCGGTGATTGCCACCAAGGTCAGCGGCATCACCAAGCCCGAAGACCTGAAGGGCAAGCGCTTTGCGATCGCCAAGGCCAACAGTTCGGTGAACATCAAGATCGAACCGATCCTGGCATTTGCCGGGCTGAGCTGGAATGACGTCGAGATCGTTGAATTCCCGAACTACGGTGCGACGCTGGCGGCCCTGGTGACCGGCAAAGCCGATTGCGCCGGTGCCGCTCCGCAGGCGGCCAAATTGCGCGAGCTGGAAGCTAGTCCGCAAGGCATTAGCGTGGTTCAGCTCGACCCGGCCAACAAGGCCGGCTGGGCGCGTGCCCAAAAGGCTGTGCCGTTTGTTGCGCCGTTCCAGGAGACCATCGGGGCGGGACTTTCGGCCGACAAACCGGCCTGGATCATGGGGTATCGCTATCCGATGATCACCACGCTCGGAAGCACTGACGAGAGGGAGGTCTATGCGGTCACCAAGGCGATCGCCGAGAGCTTCGATGCGTACAAGGACGCGGCGCCAATCATGAAGCGCTGGAACCCGAAGGAGGCCAGCACCGGCCCGATGGATGCCCCGTTCCATGCCGGAGCGGTGCGTTATCTGAAGGAAGCTGGTTTCTGGACCGCCGAGACCGATGCCTGGCAGGCGGGCGCTGTCGCGCGACAGAACGCGTTGCGCAAGGCCTGGGCTGCCTTCAAATCAGGCCAGGTCCCGGCAGACAAGGAAGCGTTCGCTCAGGCCTGGCTTGCGCGTCGTGCCGATGTACTGAAGTCGCTCTGACCCGGGCGCTTCCAGCAGGTCGTCCATAGCGGGCGACGGACCGCGGCGTCGCTCTCGGGCGACGCCGCATTCGTCAGATCTTTCCGAGATTTTCATGAGCGAAGCTACCCCTGACGCACTCGACGCTCCGCCGGTGCCTGACAACCCGGAGACGCGTTCCAAGCGTCTGCACGGCGCGGCGTACCAGGCGACCGCGATTCTTTCGATTCTCGGACTGCTGCTGGCGATCAATCAGGTCTTCAATCTGGGAATTGCCGGATTCAAGCCGGTCAGTTCCGCCTACTACTATCTGATGATCGGCGTGTTCGGCGTCATCGGGTATCTAGCGTTTCCGGCTCGCAAACGCGATGCCACGCAGGTTCGCTGGTTCGACTGGCTGCTTGGTGTGGCCTTGCTGTCGATATCCGGCTGGCTGGCCTGGAATGCGCAGCTCATCATCGATGAAGGCTGGAACATGGCAGCTCCGGCCTACGCGGCCTGGGTCGCGGGCGTGTATGTCGCTCTGGTGCTCGAGAGCCTTCGTCGCACCGGCGAGATGGTCCTGCTGGTGTTCGCGTCGATCTTTGCCGCCTATCCGCTGTACGCCGACAAGATGCCGGGATTTCTATGGGGGGTGGAACTGACGCCGGCCCAGACGGTATCCGAGTATGTCTACGGCCTTGAGAGCATCATCGGCATTCCGGTGCAGGTGATCTCCGACACCCTGATCGGTTTTCTGGTGTTCGGTGTGATTCTGGCTGGCGCCGGCGGCGGCGCCTTCTTCATGGAGTTTGCGTCGGCACTGATGGGCCGCAGCCGCGGCGGCCCGGCCAAGGTGGCGATCATCTCGTCCGGACTGTTCGGCATGCTGTCGGGCAGCGCCACTTCCAACGTGCTGACCACCGGCACGATGACGATCCCGGCCATGAAACGCTGCGGCTATGCGCCCACTTACGCCGGTGCGGTCGAGGCTTGCGCATCGACCGGCGGTGCGCTGATGCCGCCGATCATGGGTGCGGCGGCCTTCATCATGGCCACCTTCCTGAACGTGCCTTACTCCGAGGTGATCATTGCGGCCTTCTTGCCGGCGCTGCTCTACTACCTCGCGCTGTTCCTGCAGACCGATCTGTACGCGGCGCGCAACGGCTTGCGGGGGCTTAATTCCGATCAGATCCCGGCGCTTGGCCCGGTGATGCGTCGGGGCTGGTTTTACCTGTTTGCGATCGGCGCGCTCACCTGGTTGCTGATCGTCTACCGCATTGCTGACGAAGCACCGTTTTATGTGTCGGTGTTCCTGTTGATTGTGGCGGGAATCCAGGCTGGACGCGCCGCACTCAAGCCGCGCTGGATTCTGAATCTGATCGTCGACGCCGGACAGGGCATCGCGCAGATCCTAGGGCTGGTCGCCGGCATCGGGCTGATCGTCGGCGCACTGTCGGTCACCGGCGTGGCCAACTCGTTCTCGCGCGAACTGGTGCAGTACGCAGGTGCCAATATCTACCTGTTACTGGCCACGGGGGCGCTGACCAGCTTCATCCTGGGAATGGGGATGACCGCTTCGGCTTGCTACATCTTTCTGGCGATTGTGCTTGCGCCGGCTTTGATCAAGAGCGGTCTCGATCCGATGGCTTCGCATCTGTACATCTTCTACTGGGGCATCGTGTCGTTCATCACGCCACCGGTGGCGCTTGCGGCGATCGCGGCCGCGTCGATCGCGAAGTCCAATGCGATGGCGACCGGCTTCATGGCGCTGCGGGTCGGCGCGCTGCTGCTGGTGCTGCCGGTGCTGTTCGTGCTGCAGCCGGCGCTGATCCTGAAGGGCTCGCTGGGCGAGGTGGTGCAGGCATCGGTCACTGCGATTGCGGCGGTGGTGCTTCTTGCGGCATCCTTCGAAGGCTATATGTACCGGGTGGGTCGCTTGCAGACCTGGGCCAGGATCGGTATTGGCATCGGCGGGTTGCTGATGCTGGTGCCCGAATCGGTCACCGACTATGTTGGCCTTGGGATCGGACTAGCCAGCGCGCTGGCTTCGCGCGTGGCCAGGCGGTCGAATGCGGTGAGCGGTTGACCGGCAAGGGGTGACCGGCGGGGCAGATTGCGTCACAGGCCGCCTCGCCCGCGTTTGTCCGGTCAGGTGCCAGGCTAGCCTGGCAGGCAGTGCGCAGTTGCAATCATTACTGACACGGAGGTCGAAATGAACATGCAATCGGCTCAGGCTGGCGTCGATCGACGCGCCCCGGTCGGCGGGCTTTCCCATGTGATCGGCGACACCGCGCCGCCGCTGTCCGATCAGACGATCGGTGAACTACTCGATGCCGCGGTCGAGCGCTGGCCTGACCGGCTGGCAGCCGTCTTTCGTGAGCAGGGGGTGCGTCGCAGCTGGCGCGAGCTACAGCTCGACATCGATCGGCTTGCTGCCGGATTCATGGCGCTCGGCCTGAGCAAGGGTGACCGGATCGGGATCTGGTCGCCGAACCGTTACGAGTGGCTGCTGACGCAGTTCGCCACGGCGCGTGTCGGGCTGATCCTGGTCAACGTCAATCCGGCCTACCGGATCGCCGAGCTTGAATATGCGCTGAACAAGGTGCAATGCAAGGCGATTGTCACTGCCGCGAGCTTCAAGACCAGCGACTACCTGAAGATGCTGCGTGACCTGGCTCCGGAACTCGAGCACAGCGAACCCGGGGCGCTGCAGGCAGTTCGTTTGCCGCATCTGCGCTGGGTGATTCGGATGGGTGATGAGCGCAGCCCGGGTATGCTGAACTTCGACGATGTTCCGGCAGGCGGCTCCGATGCGCTGATTGCCCAGGCGCGGCAAATCGGTGGATCGCTCGGCTGCCATGACCCAATCAACATCCAGTTCACCAGCGGTACCACCGGCGCGCCCACCCTGGCGCGCAGGACTCGCGTGACGCCGACCGAGTCGAGGTCCGCGGGCGCGCGCTGCCAATCCGCCCCTATGATGAAGGGTAGGCCCACGCTGGGGAAGCGGAGCCAGTCCGGTTAAATCTACTTTTTG
>JALRBB010000397.1 GCA_023257915.1 Quisquiliibacterium sp.
GTCTGCTCGCAAGTTGCATGACTCCACGAAAAAGGCCGCAACGCCTCCTGCGCACCCGTTCTTTGAGGCGATGCAGCAGCTGTTCGACCTGGTCGAGATCGTCGATCGCGAGCTCGGTCTCGCACGCGCCGCGTTGTTGCAGCAGATGCTTGCCGAGTGCAGCGCCGCGCTGCGCGACGAGAAAGCCCGGCTGCACCTGGTCGGCTATGACGACATGCTGCAGAACCTTCACCGACGGTTGCACTCCGGGCAGTCGCCCTGGCTTGCCGATCAGCTGCGCCGGCGCTTTCCGGTCGCGCTGATCGACGAATTCCAGGATACTGACCCGGTCCAATGGGAGATCTTCAGCAGCATCTACGCGTCCGGCACGTCGCCTTCGTCGGGCCCGATGTTTCTGGTTGGCGACCCCAAGCAGGCGATCTACGGCTTTCGCAGCGCCGATCTGCATACCTACCTGAACGCACGCGGCAGCGCCGGGCATCACTACACGCTGGAGCGCAACCAGCGTTCGCGCAGCGCGCTGGTCGAGGCACTCAACCGGCTGTTCGAAGCCAATCCCAGCGTGTTCATGCTCGAGGGCCTCGACTACCGTCGGGTCACCAGTGCCGATCGTCCCGATCAGGTCTTGCAAGATCCGGCCTCGTCTGCGGCGCTGCAGATCTGGCTGCTTGCGCCGGGGCAAGGTGAATCACAGAGTCCGGCAGTCGAACAGGCGCGACGCGACAGTGCGCAGGCGGTGTCGGCAGAGATCGCCCGGATGCTGGCGCCCGCCGACCAGCAGCAGGTTCGCATCGGTGAGCGCAATCTGCGCGCTGCCGACATCGCGGTACTGGTCCGCACGCATGCCGAGGGCGCGCGCATGCGAGCCGCACTTGCGCAGCATGGTGTCGGCAGCGTGGAGCGTTCCACACAAAGCGTGTTTCTGACGCCGCAGGCCGAGCAGATCGAGCAGGTCCTTGCGGCGGTGCTAGAGCCCACCCGGGACGGACTGCTGCGTTGCGCACTGGCGACCGATGCGATCGGCATGAACGCCGCCCAGATCCGTGCACTCGACGCGGACGAGGCGGGGGCGTCGGCGCTCGCGCAGCAGTTCGCAGCGCTACGCCACGACTGGCAGGAGCGCGGCGTCGGCTACATGCTCAGGCGCTGGCTGCAGCAGCATCAGGTCGCAGAGCGTCTGCTGGCACGGGTCGATGGCGAGCGTCAGCTCACCAATCTGCTGCATCTGATCGAAATCCTTCATCAGGCCAGCGCCCTGCATGCGTCGGCCGATTCGCTCTTGCGCTGGCTGCGCACGCAACGCAGCAATCCGGATGCCGGCGAGCAGACCCTGTTGCGCCTGGAGTCCGACGAAAACCTGGTGCAGATCGTCACGATCCATGCGTCCAAGGGGCTCGAATATCCGGTGGTCTTTTGCCCGTTTCTGTGGCGCGATCCCGCCGCCGGGCAGGATCAGCTCGAGGGCAGCGTGTATCACGATGAGCGCGGCGAGCTCTTGATCGATTTTCGCAAGGGGCTGGATGATGCCTTCGACGAGGATGCGGTCAAGTTACACGAGTGGCTGGAGCGCGCGGCAGAGTTCCAGCGCCTGGCCTACGTGGCGCTGACCCGCGCGGTGCATCGTTGTGTGCTGGTCGCCGGTTGTCACGGGAAGGCGCGCAGCCAGAAATCCGTCACCAATACCTTGCTGAACTGGATCGTCGCCGGTTCTGGCGCCAATCCCGCGCAGTGGCGCGATAGTCCGCCCACGCTCGAGCAGGTGCACGCTGCCTGGCATGCGCTTGCGGCAGCCAGCAGCGGCAGCATTGCAGTATCCCCGATGCCCGCCGGTGCGGGTCAGGCCCAGCAACTGCCGACTGCGCAGACGGGCGACTTCGCGGCGCTTGCGGCTCCGGCCCGGATCCCATCAGGCTGGCGAATCGGCAGTTTCAGCTCGCTTGCGCACGGGTTGGTCGACGAAAAATCGGCGCTGGATCGTGATCTGCGAGCGGAAAGCCCGGCCTCGCAGGACCTCACAGCGGCCGTGCTGTCACCGGACGACATCCTGCAGTTCGCGCGCGGCGCTCGCGCCGGCGAATGCCTGCATGCCTTGCTCGAGAGCATTGACTTCACCGAGCCCGACGGCTGGCAGCCCGCCATGACGGCTGCATTGCGCCGGTTCGGTCACCCGCCCGACGCACAACCGATGCTGGCCAGTCTGCTCAGAGATCTGCTCGCGACACCACTACCTGTCGGCACGACCAATCCGTTTCGACTCGATCGCCTGGATCGCTCCCGCCGGCTCACCGAACTGGAGTTCTATTTGCCTTCGGCCGGCTTGCAAGATCAGCGACTCAACCAGTTGCTCGAGGCCGAAGGCTACGGGCTGGGGCGCTTCGGTTTTGCGCCGCTGACAGGCTTCCTGAAGGGGTTCATCGATCTGGTGTTCGAGCATGACGGCCGCTATTTCGTGCTCGACTGGAAATCCAATCATCTCGGCAATCGGATCGCTGATTACGATCGCCAGTCGATGGCCGATGAGATGACGCGTCACGGGTATCAGTTGCAGGCTTTGCTGTATTGCGTCGCCCTGCATCGCTACCTGGGCAGCCGACTTGCTGACTATGATCCGCAGCGCCACTTCGGTGGCTGGATCTACCTGTTCGTGCGCGCGGTCCGACCCGGCTGGCTGCTACCTGACGGGACCCCGGCCGGAGTGGTTTTCGAGCGTCCGACGCCAGCGCTGCTTGAGCAGCTGTCCTCCTTGTTCGATATGCGAGCGCAGCATGCGTGAGAGCGATCTGCCCGGCGGGCACGAGACGCTGCTTGCCAGCGGATTTGCACAGCATGTCGAGCGCTGGGCATTGATGAGCGGCGCATCGCCCGAGTCGGCCCGCGCGGTTGCGCATGCGGCAAGGCACCTGTCGCTGCGCTGCTCACAGGGCGACGTGTGCATGGCGTTGTCTCGGGTGCCGCCAGACCGTCATTGGCCGGAGGATCCCGATCAGTCGCGCCGTCTGCTGACCGGCTCTGGTGTGGTCGCGCAGCCGGGCGTGAACTCCGGTCATCCGTTGCTGCTCGACGCGCAAGACCGGCTCTACCTGCATCGCTATTTTGATTACGAACGCCGACTGGCCCTGCGCTTGCTGGCCGCGCGCGAGCCGATCGCACTGTGCGGCGCGCAGCAAGCCACCGTGCGCCGCGCGCTTGCCGACCTGTTTGGCGGCGATGACCCCGACACCGTGCCGGTCACGCAAGCCGGGGTGCGCGATGCACCCGATTGGCAACAGCTTGCGGTCGCAATGGCGCTCGCCAACCGATTGACCGTGATCAGTGGCGGGCCGGGAACCGGCAAGACGACCATGGTGGTCAGCCTGCTCGCCTGCCTGCTGGCGCTCGACCCGGACTGCCGCATCGCGCTGGCTGCGCCAACCGGCAAGGCGGCGGCGCGCATGATCGACGCGATTCGCGGGCGCACTCAGCGTTTGCCGGCCGAACTGCGTGAGCGCCTGCCCGACGATGCCTCCACGATTCATCGGCTGCTCGGGGTCCAGGGTGTTGATGGACGGTTCAGATACCGGCTCGACAATCCGCTACCGGTCGATGTGCTGATCGTCGATGAGGCCTCAATGCTCGACCTTTCGCTCGCCGTGCATCTGCTGGAGGCAGTTCCACCGGGCGCGAGGATCGTCCTGCTCGGCGACAAGGACCAGCTCGCCGCTGTCGAATCCGGTTCGGTATTCGCCGATCTTTCCAGCAATCCGGCGCTATCCGAACCGATGCGAGCCGGCATCGCCGCATTGACCGGCATCGATGCCAAGACGATTCAGCCGCCAGTTGTCGCCGGATCGGAGTCCGGTTTGCCCGACGCGGCAGTCTGGTTCACCCGCAATTTCCGGTTTTCCCACGACTCTCCAATCGGCCGGCTCGCCATCTGCATCAGAGACTCGGATGCCGAGCGCGCGATGCAGGCACTGCGTGCCCAGGATGATCGGCGACTGCGCTGGATAGACGCAGGCGAGGCATGCCCAATCCAGGAACTCATCGGGCATGCGCAACAGGGCTATCGGGCGTATTTCGACGCGCTGTTGGCACAAAGGCCGGATCCGGCTGCGGTGTTCGCAGCCTTCGAACGCTTTCGCGTACTTTGCGCGATTCGTGAAGGCCGGCGCGGTGTCGAGCAGGTCAATGAAGCCTTGTCGGCGGTACTGTGCCGTGAACAGGCAACGCGGCGCGCTGATGGATCGGACTGGTTCATCGGCCGACCCGTCATCGTCTCGCGCAACGACCATGCGCTGCGCCTGTTCAATGGCGACATTGGCATCATGCTGCCCGGCGATTCCGAGCAGCCGATGGTCTTTTTCACGCAGCCAGGCGGCGGCTTCCGGCAGATCGCGCCGGTGCGTCTGCCGCCGGTGCAAACCGCATTCGCGATGACGGTGCACAAGGCGCAGGGTTCGGAATTCGACGCTGTGATGACAATCCTGCCGCAGCAGGCCAACCGGGTGCTGACTCGGGAGTTGCTCTACACCGCGGTGACCCGTGCGCGCCACGAGGTTCTGATCGCAGGCGCCGAGCCGGTGATCCGGGCCGCGATTGAGGCGCGCACCACCCGCCAGTCCGGTCTACTGCAAAGATTGCGCGAGGCGGGTGAACAGGTATCGGGATGAGAAAAGACAGGCGAGGCTGGTCTGACCCGCCTCGTGCCCCTCATCGATC
>JALRBB010000435.1 GCA_023257915.1 Quisquiliibacterium sp.
GATGCTGACCGACCGACTCGCGGTGGTGCTCGGCGTGATGCCGGGCGATGTGGTGTGCGTCGAGTTTCTCGAAGGTCGGCAGCGCGCTCCGGATCTGGTCGTGACCGGCTTGTCATCCGAACTGATCGGGCTAGGCGCATACATGGATGCCGACGCGCTGCAGCGCCTGGCCGGTGACGGCCCGGTGGTCAACTCCGCCGCCTTGCTGTCGGATCGCAGGCATGACGACTCACTGTTCGAGGCGCTCAAGCAGATGCCCGCGGTCGCCGGAGTCTTCGTCAAACGTGCATTGGTCGACTACATCCGCGACACCAGCGGGCGCAACATCCTGTTCTTCACGACGGTGCTCACGGTGTTCGCCGCCGCGATCGCAATCGGGGTCGTCTACAACAGCGCCCGCATCGCACTGGCCGAGCGCGCCTGGGAACTGGCCACGCTGCGCGTGCTCGGCATGGCGCATCGCGAGGTCGCCCTACTGCTGCTCGGTGAGCTGGCGATCGAGCTGCTGATTGCAATCCCGCTCGGCTTTGTCGGGGGATACTATCTTGCCGACCTGATGCTCACGCTGATGTCCTCCGAGACTTTCCGCATCCCGCCGATCATCCTGCCGCGCACCTATGCGTACGCAGGGCTGGCGATGCTGACCGCCGGTGCGCTCAGCGCCTGGCTGGTGCAGCGTCGCCTGGCCCGTCTGGACCTGATCGCGGTGCTCAAGACCCGGGAATAACGATGAACTGGCAACGCCTGACTGTCTGGACCCTCGCGATTGGGCTACCCGCCGCCCTGGCCTTTTGGGCGTTCCGGCAGCCGGCAGTCGTCGTCGAAATCCACCCGGTCGCGCTGAGCGATTTCGAGCGGAGCATCGGCGAGGAAGGCAAGACACGAGTGCGCGATCGCTACCTGGTGGCGGCGCCAGCGGCCGGTCGGCTGGAGCGTCTCGCACTGAAGGCTGGCGACGCAGTGAAGGCCGGCGACACGGTCGCCGTGCTGCGTCCGACGCTGCCGCAACTGCGCGATGCGCGCACCATCGCCGAGTTGCGCGAGCGGGTTGGCGCAGCCGAGGCACGCAAGCTGGCGGCCGACGCACAACTTGCGCGCGCCAACGCGGCGCTCGAGTTGGCTCGCGCGGAAACCCGCCGGGTCGACCGGCTCGCTGACCAGGGCTTCGTGTCGCCCGCGACCCGGGAAGATGCCCGACTAAAGCTGGCACAGCAGGAACAGGCGGTACGTGCGGCGCGCTTCGAGCAGGACGCCAGCGTGCATGAGCTGGCGCTCGCCCGCGCGACGCTGGCTCAGGGCGACCAGCCGGCCACCGCGCTTGCCGGCGCTGGGGCCGATGTCGATGATGT
>JALRBB010000455.1 GCA_023257915.1 Quisquiliibacterium sp.
CGCTGGCTGACCGCGATGTTCCAGGGAGACTGGGGCTTTTCGTTCGTCAGCCGCGTCGACGTTGATGTGCTGATCATGCAACGCCTGCCCGAGACGCTGGTGGTGATCGGCTCATCGCAGATTCTGGCGCTGCTGATCGCACTGCCGATCGGAATCTTCGCGGCCACGCGTCCCTATTCGATCTTCGACCAGGTCGCCAACACACTGGCCTTCATCGGGTTTTCGTTACCGACTTTTTTCACCGGCATCCTGTTCATTTTGCTGTTTTCGATCACGCTCGACTGGCTGCCGTTCGTGTATCGCTCTGACCTGGACTCCACCGGCTGGGCCTGGTTCTGGGAGCAGTTGCGACAGAGCATCATGCCGGTCGCGGTGCTCGGTCTCTATCAAGGTGCCACCTGGACGCGATTCGTGCGCTCGGCGGTGCTCGATGTGATTCGTCTTGACTACGTCACCACGGCACGTTCCAAGGGCCTTGCCGAGCGCATCGTCATCATCAAGCATGTGGTGCGCAATGCGCTGATCCCGGTTGTCACGCTGGTCGCTCTGCAAATGCCGGCGATCTTCGGCGGCGCAATCGTCACCGAGCAGATCTTTCGCGTGCCGGGCATCGGTTCGCTGCTGATCAGTGCCATCCTCGCAAACGACACCCCGGTGATCATGGCGGTCACCTTCGTGTTTTCGATCCTCGTGATCGTCTTCAACCTGATCGCTGACATCCTGTATGGCTGGCTCGACCCCCGCATCTCCTTCCGCTGATCCGTCGCAAGGCGCGGGTCCGGCCCCCAGGCGTTCGCTTGGCGCAGAGGCCTGGCGCCGCTTCAAGCGGCACAGGCTGGCCTTTGCCGGCGCGCTGATCCTCGGTTTTTTCATGCTGGCCGTCGGGATCGGGCCGTTCTTCTGGCGCATCCCGATCAACGAGATCGATTTCGGGGCGAGCCTGAGCGGACCAAGCTGGGAGCATCCGCTGGGCACCGACGACCTGGGTCAGGATCTGCTCGCGCGCATGCTGTACGGCGGTCGGATCTCGATCGCGGTGGGTCTGGCCGCGATGCTGATCGCGGTCGTCGTCGGTATCGTGATCGGCGCAATCGCCGGCATGTCGCGGGGAAGCGTCGATGCTGCACTGATGTGGCTGACCGACCTGTTCCTGTCCTTGCCGCAACTGCCGCTGCTGCTGCTGATCATCTATCTGTTTCGCGACACGCTCAAGGAATGGGTCGGAGTCGAGGCCGGCGTGTTCATTCTGGTGGTCGCGGTGATCGGCGGCTTTCGCTGGATGCCGGTGGCGCGACTGGTGCGCGCGCAATTCCTGTCGCTGCGCGAAAAGGAGTTCGTTGAGGCCGCCCGAGCACTCGGTGCCTCGCCAACCCGCCAGGTGGTGCGGCACATCCTGCCGAACTCGCTCGGGCCGGTCATCGTCGCCGGGACCGTCGACGTCGCGGCCGCGATCATCGCCGAATCCACCCTGTCCTTCCTGGGGCTGGGCTTTCCGCCCGATATTCCCACCTGGGGACGAATCCTGTACGACGCAAAAGACCACCTGGACATCGCGCCGCACTGGGCGATCATCCCCGGCATGGCGATCTTCCTGGTCGTGCTGTCGATTAACTATATCGGCGACGGCCTGCGCGACGCGCTCGATCCGCGCAAGGTGATGTGAGCGTCATGGCCCAGGCTCTTCTCGAAATTCGTGGCCTGAAGACGCACTTCGCCACCGACGATGGCATCGTGCAGGCGGTCGATGGCGTCGACATGCGTATCGACGCCGGCGAGACGCTGTGTGTGGTTGGCGAATCCGGTTGCGGCAAGAGCGTCACCGCGATGACCGTGATGAAACTGATCGCGATGCCACCCGGGCGGATCGCCGGCGGTCAGGTGCTCTGGAAAGGCACCGACCTGGTGCCCCTGGAAGCGGCGGCGATGCGCGAGATTCGCGCCAAGCAGATCGCGATGATCTTCCAGGAGCCAATGACCTCGCTGAACCCGGTCTACACCGTGGGCCAGCAGATCGCCGAGGTGGTGCGCCTGCACGAAGGCCTGAGTCGCAAGGCGTCGATGGATCGCGCCGCCGAGATGCTGGCGCTGGTCAACATTCCGCATCCGCAACGTCGCGTCAACGACTATCCCCACCAGTTCTCCGGTGGCATGCGCCAGCGTGTGATGATTGCGATGGCGCTGTCCTGCAACCCGCAGCTGCTGATCGCAGACGAGCCGACTACCGCGCTCGACGTGACCATCCAGGCGCAGATCCTGGACCTGATCAATGGCCTCAAGGAACGCCTTGGCATGGCCGTGATGCTGATCACGCACGCGATGGGCGTGGTCGCCGAGACCGCGCAGCGGGTTGTCGTCATGTATGCCGGCCGGGTCATTGAAGAAGCGCCGGTGCGTGAACTGTTTGGCTCGCCGCGTCATCCGTATACGCAAGGCCTGATCCGCTCAATCCCGCGCATCGATACTGCCGCGGTGCAAAAGCGCCGGCTGGAGGCGATCCCCGGAACGGTGCCGCGCCTGATCAATCCTGCCCCGGGTTGCCGGTTCGCGCCGCGCTGCCCGCATGCCAGCGCGCAATGCACCGCGGCCACGCCCGAGTTGCGCGAGGTTGCGCCCGGGCACAAGGTCGCGTGCGTGCTCTGAAGGTTCCATGATGTTGACTCCTGATACAACCCCAAGCGACAACTCTGCCGCGCGCGCCCCCGGCCAGTCCGCCCCCTTGCTGCGGGTGAACCAGCTGGTCAAGAAATTCCCGGTCAAGGGCGGCCTGTTTGGCAAGGTGGTCGACCATGTGCACGCAGTGAGCGGTGTCAGCTTCGATCTTGCCGCGGGCGAAACGCTCGGGCTGGTCGGAGAATCCGGCTGCGGAAAATCCACCACTGGCCGCTGTGTGCTGCGCCTGATCGAACCGACCGCCGGCGAGGTCTGGTTTGAAGGTCGGGAGATGGGCGCGATGAACCGCGCCGAGCTGCGCGCGCTGTGCCGGCAGATGCAGATCGTGTTTCAGGATCCTTACGCGTCGCTCAACCCGCGCATGACGGTCGGCTCGATCATCGCCGAGCCGCTGCATATCCATGGCCTGGCCTCATCGCCGTCGGAGTTTGACGACCGGGTTGTGCATCTGCTCAAGACCGTCGGCCTGCACGCCGACCATGCGCGCCGCTATCCGCATGAATTTTCCGGCGGCCAGCGCCAGCGCATCGGCATCGCGCGCGCGCTGGCGGTATCGCCACGGCTGCTGGTCTGCGACGAACCGGTGTCGGCGCTGGATGTCTCGATTCAGGCGCAGGTGATCAATCTGCTTGAGGATCTGCAGGAACAGTTCAATCTCACCTACCTATTCATCGCGCATGACCTGTCGGTGGTTGAGCACATCAGCGACCGGGTCGCGGTGATGTACCTGGGCCGCATTGTCGAGATCGCACCGGCGCAGGAGCTGTATTCCGCACCCAAGCATCCGTACACCGAGGCGCTGCTGTCCGCGGTACCGATTCCGGATCCGACCGTGACGCGCAAGCGCATCGTGCTGCAAGGCGATGTGCCGAACCCGATCCATCCGCCCTCGGGTTGTCACTTCCATCCGCGCTGTCCGCAGGCCAGCGAGCGCTGTCGCAACGAGGTGCCGTTGCTGCGCGAGATCGCACCTGGCCGACAGGCCGCCTGTCATCTGAACGATTGACTCAGGCCAGGCCGGAACCCGCCGGCATGGTCCTCAGAGCCCTGCCGGCGCACTGCGCGGTGGTTCACACGCTTGGCGCGCGACACTCACTTTGGGGGCGATGCATCGCCCGGACGGTAATCATCACCGGCGCCCGGCGGGATCGGCGGATGGCGAAGCAGCGACTGCTGGAAGGCATGGACCATCTTGCGGATCGGACCGCGGACCCAGCCTTGCGTGGACCCCACCTCGGTTTCTTCCTTCGGGTCTTGTACCAGATTGAACAGGTACGGGGTCTCGAGGTGGATCGGCCCGGCGTTCGGCTCGACCTCCCAGATGTAGTGCATCTTCCAGTCGCGCCACTTGGCTGCGCGCAACTCCGTCTTGATGTAGTAGACGAAGCCTTCGCGAGCGCTGCGCTCACTGCAGCCGCAGAAAAAGTCGGTCTGATCAACGCCATCGATCGGACGATCATCCGGGCACTGCGCGCCTGCCATCCGCGCCAGCGTCGGAAAAAGATCCACCACATGCACGATCTCATTGCTGACCTGACCGGCCGGAATGCGGCCGGGCCAGCGAATCATCAACGGCACCCGTAATGCCCCCTCCATCGAGGTGTGATAGGTGCCGGTCCACATGCCTGCCGAACCGCGCCAGGGACGACGAAACTCCGGTCCATTGTCGCTCGCAAAGATCAGCACGGTGTCATTGTCGATGCCGCAGGCATTCACCGCATCGACAATCTGGCCGACACGCGCATCCATCTCGGCCAGTGAGTCAGCGAAGTCACCCTTGCCGGTTACACCCTCGAAATCGCGGTGTGGCAGTGTCGGGTAATGCAGCTGCGTCAGCGGCACATACAGAAAGAACGGCTGATCACCACCGGCTTTGGCCTGAATGAATTCGCAACTGCGTCGCGTCAGTTCTGCATCGATCCGGCGGCGCATCTCCAGGTCATAGGGTTCCGCATTGCGCGCGACCTCGCCACGTCGGGCCTGCATCACATGCGGAATGTCGACCACCGACGGATCGAAGCCGACCGAGTCGGTGAAGGTCGACTCGTTGGTCGTGCGTGGAATGCCGTACCAGTCATCGAAGCCACGATCGGTCGGATATCGGCCCGGTCGATCGCCCAGATGCCATTTGCCGTACATCGCGGTCGCATAGCCTGCCTGCTGCAGCAACTCGGCCAGCGTGCGCTCCCACGGATGAATCCCCTGCGGCAGGCCGGCAGGCACCGACTGCAGCGCTCCGGTGCGGATCGGATGCCGGCCGGTCATCAGTGCTGAACGCGTCGGCACGCAGTCGCTCTCGACATTGAAGTTCAGCAGTCGCATTCCCTGCGCCGCTAAAGCGTCGATGCGGGGCGTCGGCGCACCGCGCAAGGCGCCCCCGCCATAGCATCCGAGCTCACCCCAACCCAGGTTGTCGGCCAGAATCAGGACGATGTTCGGTGGGCGCGCGCTGCCCCGGTCAGCGCCGAGCGGCGCAGCTTGATGATCATGCATGAGGCTGGATCCAAAGACGGTTCAACGACAAGCCCGGGGCAGGAAACCCGAGGTTAGAGAGCATCGAAACCCCAGGAAAATAACGGCCTGCCGCCCTGGGCACTGACGTGAACGACCTCTTCAAGCCACCAGCGATCTCGCTGCCCGCCCGGACACAACAGATGCATTGGCACCACCATGTCCTGCTCGAGCACCCAGTCTGCGTTGGACCGGCCATCAGCGCGCTCGATCGGCACGTCCATGTGCGACAGGCCCAGGCCATGAAAGAAGGTCACCGTGGAATCGGCATCCGGATGGCCGGCCTTGCGGTAGGTCTCGCGCGCCAGGCGCTGCAGCTCGCTGATTCTCGCGCCCGGTCGCATCGCAGCGAGCATCGTCTCGGCAACCACGGCAGTGGCCTTCGCGTTGCGCGCGCCCTCAGAGGTCGGATCGGCACCGGCCACCCAGGTCTTGCCGCCATCCCAGCAATACAGATCGAGTGTGCCGTGGCAGTCGAACATCACGTGGGTGCCGCTGGACACCAACTCCTGCTCGCGACCGATCTGCAGTGTGATTGCCGCGTCGGAGCCAGATGGATGGCCCCAGACCATGCCGCCCGGATCGCGCACAAAGCCGCCAAGCGCGAGCACCGACTCATCATAGAGCCGAGTGAAGTCGGCCCAGCTCATCTTGGGGTCCCAGCGTGCGATTGCGCTGCGGATCGCTCCTTCATTGAGCGCAGTGGCGGCCTTGAGCCGCTCGATTTCACCGGCAGTCTTGATGGCACGGGTGTCCATCATGCAGTCGTAGGCGTCGGCCAGTACGGATGCCGGCAGGCCAAGGCGCATGCCATAGCCCAGATCGTCAAAGCCGATCCGCTTGCCGTCCAGGCCCAGATCACGGATCGCGCCAAGCACGCAAGACTTCATGTCGAAGGCAAAATTGGCGCGTGCGCGCTCGACCCAACCGACACCCTTGCCAGTGGCCGGGATAAACCGATCAATGTCTTGGCGCGTGGGCGGCACATCCAGCGGCATCATCACCGCACGAAACGGCCGAATGTCCTGCACCCAGATCGGCGCAGTCAGGAAGTTGCCCAGGTAGTAGTCGGCGACGATCAGCACCGGCTCGCGCAGCGCAGCGCGCGAGATCACGAACGCATAGGGTCGCGGCTCGTCGCCCTTGTGCGCGGTGGCGTTAAAGCCACTCATGTAATACACATCGTAGGGCTGGGTGAGCACCAGCCCATCGAGCCCGCGCTCATGCATCACGCGCGCCAGGCGCTCCAGGTTGCACAGCGGCTGCACGCCACGCTCATTGCCAGAGGACATCGAATCTCCCGCGATCGATCAGTTCAGATCATGGCCGTCGCGCAATCTGCACGAAGCCCTCGAACCGCCGGCGGCAATAAGGCCGCGGCGGCTCGGTGATCATGCCATTCGGAACGGATCGCGCAAAGGCTGCGCTCAGCGTCGCGTTCCAAGAAGATCGCGCGCAATAACCCACCGATGCACCTCCGTCGGACCCTCATAGATGCGCATCAGCCGCGTCTCATTCGCCATCTGCTGTAGCGGCAACTCCTTGGTCATGCCCATCGCGCCGAAGGTTTGCATCGCGCGATCGATGATCTCCCAGGCCATCTCGGTGGCGTAGACCTTGATCATCGATACCTGCGTGCGTGCCTCATCACCCCGGTCGATTCTGGCCGCAGCCTCATAGGTCATCAGTCTGCAGGCATGGATCTTGGTCGCTGCATCCGCGACCCACCACTGAATCGCCTGACGCTCAGCCAGGCTCGCGCCAAAGGTCCGGCGCTGTGGCGCATACTCGCAGATCATGTCGAGCGCACGCTGCGCACGTCCAACACACTTGGCAGCCATCTCGACCCGGCGGGTCGAGAGGCGGGCCTGCATCGGCGCGAAGCCACGGCCTTCCTCGCCGAGCATCTGCGCGGCTGGCACGCGGCAGTCTTCGAATGCAATCTCGTAGGTGGAGTTCCCACCGAGCATCGGGATCCGACGCAGCACGTTAAAGCCCGGAGTGCCCTTGTCGACAATGAACGCCGAGATGCCACCGCGCGCCCCTTTGTCCTTGTCGGTCACCGCCATCACGATGGTCCAATCAGCGCGCGCCGCACGGCTGATCCAGATCTTGCGCCCGTTGATGATCCAGTCGTCACCATCGCGAACCGCGCGTGTGATCATGCCGGCCGGATCACCGCCTGCACCAGGCTCGGAAATTGCAATCGCCGACACGGTCTCCCCGCGAACATAAGGCGCCAGATACCGCTCACGCTGTTCTGCACTTGCCGTCAGCAGCAACATCCGCAGATTCGGCGAATCGGGAGCGAGCCCGTATGGCGTGATCGTGCGACCCATCTGCTCATGTACGGCCACCATTGCAGTCACTGGCAGATCCGAACCGCCGAGCTCGGCCGGCGCATCAAGTCCCCATAGCCCCAGCGCCTGCGCTTTCGCATCGAGCGACTCCCGCTCCTCATCGCTAAGGGTGAACAGGCCGCTCGAGGCCTCGCGCGCCATCACCGCATTTTCCAGCGGCATCAGGTCCTCGCGCACGAAGCGCGCGACCATGTCGCTGAGCATCCGATGCTCCTCGTCCAGTTCAAAGTTCATCTTTCATCCTTGGAATCTTGCAGGGCTTACATGCTAGGAGCTGTGGCATATGCGCTCGTGAATTCCGCACACGGCCCGCGCCAGATCGGCGGACAACCGATCAGCATTCAAACGCCACGCCCGGCCGCAAACCCGACGAACCAGTCGATGCTGCCCGGGTTGGCCATCGAGTCGCGGTTCACCGATTTTTCAACCGACTGACCGAGCAGGATCTTTTTGACCGGCACTTCCATCTTCTTGCCGGAAATCGTGCGTGGCACCTCGGGAATCGCGAACACATCATTGGGCACATGACGCGACGAGAGCTTGGTGCGAATCGCATCAAGTAATGCCTTCTTCAGCGCAAGGCTCACACCGGTCTCGGCAGCGCTCGCGCCGAGCGCGCCAGCACCCGGCGCTGCGTTGGCGCTCGCTGATTCCCCAGCCTGAACGCCTTCCAGCGCCGCCCCCTTCGAGCCGACGCCAGCCGTGCCGCTGCCCGACTCGCGCAACACGACGAACAGCGCCATGTACGAGTCACGGCCCAGGTATTCCAGATCGACCACCAGTGAATCCGCGACCTCATCGAATTCCTCGACGACCCGGTACAGCTCGCTGGTGCCCATCCGGATACCGTGCCGGTTAATCGTTGAGTCGGAGCGACCGTAGATGACGCCGGTGATCGACTCCGGACGACGGATCAGCTTGAGCCAGTCGCCATGACGCCAGACGTTCGGCGGCCCCGGGAAGGTGTCGAAGTAACTCTCGAAGTAGCGCCGGCCGCCGTCATCGTTCCAGAAGTACAGCGGCATCGACGGCATGGACTTGGCGCAGACCAGCTCACCGACCGCCTCCATCTGCGGATGACCGGCATCGTCGTACGAATAAACCGCCGAGCCCAGACCACGACACTGCATCTCGCCGGCGTAGATCGGCAGGTTCGGACAGGAGTCGAGAAACGCGGTGCCCGGATCGGTGCCGCCAGAGATGGACGCGAGCAGGACATCCGGATGCACCTGCTCATAGATCCAGCGATAGGCGTCCTCGGTCAGCGGTGAGCCGGTGGAGCCGATGGTGCGAAGCGCCGACAGGTCGAACTGCTCGCGCGGCTTCATACCGGCCTTGATGTTCAGCGCGATGAATGCCGGACTGATGCCAAAGAAGGTGGCGCGCTCCTGCTCGGCGAAACGCCACAAGGTGCTCAGGTCCGGATGGCCCGGATTGCCATCGAACTGCAGCGCGGTGCAGCCAACCGACAGCGTCCCGACCCACAGGTTCCACATGATCCAGCTGGTCGACGAGAACCAGAAGAAACGATCGCGCTCAGACAAATCGCGGGCAATCACGTTGCCCTTGAGATTTTCCAGGGTCGTGCCGCCGTGCCCATGCACGATCGGCTTGGGCATGCCGGTGGTGCCGGACGAGTAGACGATCCACAGCGGATGGTCGAATGGCAGCGACGCAAATCGCGGTGCGGCCGGCTGAGCGAGCGCTTCGCTCCAGCGCACCACGCGCACCTGACGCGGGTTGCCCTGCGCGTCCGGGCCGGCATCCAGATCCTCGAGCGATGCACCGGGGTTCAGGTAAGGCACCAGCACCACGGTGTGCACGGTCGGCAACTGGCGAACCAGTTCGCGCACCGTGGGCAACCGGTCGAAATCCTTGCCGCCGTAGCGATAGCCGTCGACCGCATACAGCACCTTTGGCTCGATCTGGCGGAAGCGATCGAGCACGCTGACCGGACCCATGTCGGGCGACGAGGACGACCAGATCGCGCCGATGCTGGTAGTGGCCAGCATCGCGACCACGGTCTGCGGGATGTTCGGCATGTAGGCGACCGCACGATCGCCCACTTCCAGTCCGAGCCGCTCGAGCGTCGCGGTCAGCGCGCCGGTGTCGGCCGCGAGCTGTGACCAGGCAACTTCCTGCCTGGGCACGATCTCGCTGCGAAACACGATCGCCGGCTTGCTGTGCGCATCCGGATGATGCGCATGCGCGAGCAGATGCTCGGCGAAGTTCAGCGTCGAACCCGGGAACCACTGGGCGCCGGGCATCCCGGCTTGGCCGATCACCTGCTGATAGCCGCTGTGCGCGCGCACACCGAGGAAATCCCACAGGCTGGCCCAGAAGCCTTCCTGATCGTCCACCGACCACTGCCACAGCGACTCATAGTCATCAAAGCGCCGACCGTGGGTGTCGGCAAGCCAGTTCAGGTAGCGGGTCAGGCCGGAGTTGGCAACGCGCTCGGCGCTCGGGGTCCACAGCGGACGGGCAGTGTCGGTCATGGCAAGGTGCAGTGCAGTAGCCGCGCTGGGTCAGCCGGCGTCATGGGAATGTCGATGATGATCGTCTGCGTGATGATGATGCTCATCGAGCACCAGGTAGCAGGTGCGACCCTCGGTGGCCAGCGCCACTGTCGCGCCATGCGGCAGCGTCAGTTTCGGACTCGCATGGCCGAACGGCAGACCGGTGATCACCGGCGTGCGTGTGTTCGCGCGCAGCCAGCGCACAACGCTCGGCATGTCGAAGCCGCGATCGGCGTCGGCGAGCCGGTAGCGATTGAAGTGGCCGAGCAAGATCGCCGCCTGCTTGTCGAGTACGCCGGCATGTAGCAATTGCGAGAGCATCCGTTCGACCCGGTACGGATGCTCGTTGACATCCTCCAGGAACAGGATGCCGCCATCCACTTGTGGAAACCAGGGCGTCCCGAGCAGGTTGCACACGATGCTCAGGTTACCGCCCCACAGCGTGCCACGCGCCTCGACGCCGGACGGGCCGGAGCACCTGAAACCGACCGCCTCGAGCAGACCGTCCATCGCCTCGCGAAAACCGTCGACCGTAACCTCGTCGAGTGCCCCGCCATCCGGCATGACGAAATCATCAAGCAGCGCCGGACCGGCCCAGGTGGCAGCGCCGGCACGCGCGAGCATCGCCAGGTGAAATGCGGTGAAGTCCGACAGTCCGACCCACTGCTTGCCGCTGGCCGCGAGCGCCTCGTAATCGAGCATCGGCAGGATGCGCGTCAGACCGTAACCGCCGCGGGTGATCATCACGATGCGCGCGGGCTGCGCGGCCGCCCGCGCGAATGCTCCGGCCCGCTCGGCATCGCTGCCGGCAAAGCGCTGGCGCGCCTTGCGCGCGGCCCGATCGAGCCTGGGCGCGAAGCCGGCGGTCTGCAGGTTCGCCAGCGCCAGCTCAAGCGGCGCGTCGGCCGCGATCGCACTGGACGGCGAAATCAGGTAAACCGGGGTACCGGCTGCGGACTGGGCTTTGCTCATCCGGCAAGTCTGCCACAGCAGCCATCGCTTAGAATCGCGGCCGGCGGATCCCGCCAATGGAGGCAGCAGATGAACAGGATCGGCGACAGCCTGAATGGCAAGCGTGTGCTCATCACGCAGGCGGATGACTTCATGGGCCCGGTGCTGTGTGAGGTGTTCACCGCGCATGGCGCGCAGGTGATCGCCGACCGGCGCGTGATGAATGGCGGCGCGATCGCCGAGACGGCGGTGCGCGAGGCCGGTCATGTCGACGTACTCATCGCAAATCTGGGCGTGCCGGCGCCATCGACCCGCGCCACCGAGGTTAGCGATGCCGAATGGCGCGAGGTGTTCGCGCATATCGTCGACCCGCTGCCCGGGCTGATGCGCGGCGTACTGCCGCAGATGATCGAGCGGCAGGCTGGCAAGGTCGTTGTGATGGGCAGTGCGACCGCGTTTCGCGGCCAAAAGCGCACCTCGGCATACAGCGCCGCACGCGGCGCGCAGGTTTCGTATGTGCGCGCGGTCGGCGCGGAGGTCGCGCCGCACAAGGTGCGCGTGAACCTGATCGCGCAAAATTTCGTTGAGAATCCGATGTACTACGGCCCTGAGGTGCAGGCACTGCCGGCATTCCAGGAGCGTCTGAAGCGCGAGGTTCCGGCCGGTCGGCTGGCGAGCGCGCATGAGGACGCCCTGTTTGCGGTATTCCTGGCCAGCAGCGAAGTCGATTTTTTCGTCGGCCAGAGCATTCCGTTCGCTGGCGGATGGGTCAGCTGAATACACCACGAGGAGCAGTCTTCATGTCCCGCATTCCCTACGTCCCAACCGATATCGCCGAACCAGCGGAGATCGTCGACGCGATCCGCAAGCGACGCGGCGGCACGCTGCTAAACGTTGACCGGATGTTGCTGCGCAGCCCGGCGCTGGCCGCCGGCTGGAACACCTATCTGGGCGCGGTGCGCAATGCGCTGACGCTGGACGCAAAACTGCGCGAGATCGGCATGTGCGTGGTTGCGGTGCTCAACGGCGCCGAATATGAGTTCATTCAGCACGCGCCGGTGTTCATCAAGGCCGGTGGCACCCAGGCCCAGATCGACGCGATGCGCGACCCGCAGGCCGCGATGCGCAATACGCAACTGTTCGACGACGCGGAAAGAGCGGCGATCGCACTGACCGTCGAGATGACCCGCAACGTGCAGGTCAGTGACGCCACCTTCGCGCAGGTGCGCGCCTGCTTGTCGGAGCAGCAGACTGTTGAACTGGTCGCGGTGATCGCCGCCTACAACATGGTCTCGCGTTTTCTGGTCGCGCTCGGCGTCGAGCCCGAATGACGATGACGACTCCCGCACTGATCGATCGTGTCGACCACCTGGTGCTGACGGTGACCGACATCGAAGCAAGCACCCGCTTTTACGAACGGGCGCTGGGCATGCGCCGCGAGTTCTTTCGCGGCCCGGAAGGCCAACCACGCCATGCACTGCTGTTCGGCAGCCAGAAGATCAACTTGCAGGACCGCGCGACTGAAACACCGACCAAGGCGCGGGTACCCACCTTTGGGTCGGGAGATTTCTGCCTGATTGCGGCGGTGCCACTTGACGATGTGATCGCCCATCTGCAGCGCGAGCAGATCGCAATCGAGGCCGGACCGGTCGCGCGTCGCGGAGCGCTCGGTGCACTGCGCTCAGTCTATTTTCGCGATCCGGATGGCAACCTGGTGGAAGTGTCCGAATACCCGGACGCCTGAGCGGACCCGGGCGTCAGGGAGCCTGCTGGCCGCAGGCGCATCGCCCGCGACCACCGGCCGCTCACTTCTGCGAAGACTCTCGCGCGGCGCGCTCGATGCGGGCGAGCTCATCGGGCGACACGTATTCGAACACCGTCACGACACGCCGAACGCCGGACACCAGGCTGGAAAGCTTGGCCGCATGATCGCCCTCGGCCCGTGTCACGATGCCCATCAGGTAGACGACGCCGCTCTCGGTGATGACCTTGATGGTGTTGGCCTGGAGATCCTTCGCGTCGAACAGGCGAGCCTTGACCTGCGCGGTGATTGACGAATCCTTGGCCTGGGTGGCGACCGTCGCCTTGAACCCGATCGTCAACTCGTTGTGCACATTGCGAACCTGCTCGATGCGACTGGCGATCGCAGCGGCTTCGCGCCGCGTCTTGTCGTCAGGCACCTGGCCCGTCAGCAACAGCTTGCGGTTAAAGCTGGTCGCGCTGACATTGGCCATCGGATCGAGCTTGCTCAGATGCTGCATCGCCTTGAACTCAATGCCCTGGTCTTCGGCCTGGGTACCGACGGTGCGCCGATCGGCGATCGACAGCGCGCCCATCGAGATACCGGTCACGGCCACGGCAGCACAGCCGGCCTGCAGCACCGCGGCGGCAAGCACGCCGGCAAGCATCAGCCGGCTGGAAACTGTGCGCACCGGGGCTCGCAAGGCGGTCGGTGCAGTATTTGATGATGCTGGGGTTCTGCTCATTGTGGGTTCTCCATGCACCGGACCACAGGCCCGGCAATCGCGTTTCAATCTTGTTCGCCAAGCAGCGTCGCATCGATGCCGTCGCACAGGCAATGGATGATCAGCAGGTGCACTTCCTGGATGCGTGCGGTGCGCTGATGCGGCACGCACAGATGGACGTCGCCTGCCTGCAGCATCTGTCCGATGCGGCCGCCGTCGCGCCCCGTGAGCGCCACGACCCGCATCCCGCGATCATGCGCAGACTCGATGGCAGCGATCACGTTCGCCGAATTGCCGCTGGTGGAGATGCCGACCAGCACATCGCCGGACTGGCCCAGGCCACGCACCTGCTTGGCGAAGATCTCGTCGAAGCGATAGTCGTTGGCGACCGCGGTCAGGATCGAGCTGTCGGTGGTCAACGCGATCGCCGCGAGCTCGGGTCGCTCGCGCTCGAAGCGGCCAATCAGCTCCGCGGCAAAGTGCTGCGCATCGGCAGCAGAGCCGCCATTGCCGCAGGCCAGAATCTTGCGATCGGAGGCCAGCGCCGCAACCATCAAGTCGACCGCATCGGCGATCGGGGCGGCGAGGATCTCGGCGGCCGACTGCTTGAGCCGGACGCTTTCATCAAAGTGGCTGCTGATGCGTGCAACGAGGTTCATGTCCGTCGATTATAGTCCCGCGCCGCAAGCCACCGTTGTTCAAAACGCACCCGCAATCCAGTTGATCTGCTCACCCTCGATGGCGACCACGTCAAAGCGCAGCGCGGGCCAGGCACCCTGGCCGAAGCGAGCAAGCATGAATGCCTGGGCCGTCCGGCGCACGCGCATCTGTTTGAGCGGTGTGACACTGGCGGCGGCACCACCAAAACCGCTGCGGCCACGGCGGCGCACCTCGATGAAGACCAGTTCCTGCCCGTGCGTCATCACCAGATCCAGCTCGCCGAGCTTGACCCGGAAATTGCGCGCGACCAGCACCAGCCCGCGGCGCAGCAGATAATCGAGGGCGCGTTGTTCGGCGGCGTAGCCTTCACGCTGACGCGCGGATCCCGGAGGCATGTGCATGACCAGTCGATTGTATGTAGTGGCCACGCCGATCGGTAATCTCTCCGATCTAGGCGAGAGGGCCAGACGGATCCTGCTCGAGGTCGACCTCGTAGCAGCCGAGGACACCCGCGTCACGCAGGTGCTGCTGCGCCATGTCGGCGCGCGTGCCCGTACGATCCGGGCCGACGAGCACAACCAGCAGCGAGCCGCGCAGTCGGTGCTCGAGCATCTGCGGGCCGGACACTCGGTGGCGCTGGTCAGCGACGCAGGAACGCCGGCGATCAGTGATCCGGGCAATGCAATCGTCGCAGCCGCGCACGAGGCCGGCTTTGCGGTGGTGCCGATTCCCGGACCGAGCGCGGTCACCGCGCTGCTGTCGGCCGCCGGCCTGCCCGACGGACCGTTCCTGTTCGAGGGCTTTCTGCCGGCGCGTGCGTCGAATCGGGACGCCCGCCTGAAGCTCGTCGCGCAGGCGGCCGACCAGGCCGGCGCAACGCTGGTTCTGTACGAGGCGCCGCACCGGATCACGGCCACACTGGAGGCGATCGCGCAGCACTTCGGCGCGCACCGGACCATTGCCATCGGGCGCGAACTGACCAAGACTTTCGAAGAAATCTGGCGCGGTACGGCGGCCGAGGCGCCGCAATGGCTCGCGCAGCGCCCGGAGCGCACACGCGGCGAGTTCGTCATTGCGATCGGACGCGCGCCGGCGACGGCGCTCGACGCGCAAGCGTCGGCGGGCACATCGATCGACCCACAGGAGCTGCTCGCCAGCCTGCTGCCGGAACTGGGCACCAGCCGGGCGGTGCGGCTGGCGCAGCGGCTGACCGGACTGGCACATCGCGAGCTGTACGCGCGGGCTCTGGCACTGAACGGCGAGGCAGGTGAGCAGAAAGACGACCTGCCAGACGATGCCGGCCGACAGCCCGGACCCCTAGGAGACGAGCGCTGAGCGCTGAACCCTGACGGTGGACCTGGAGCCGGAACTCGATCAGCGGGTTATCGCGAACGGCTTGAGCGCACTGGTCTGCGCGATCCGTTGCGCCGCGCCAAGCGCCTCGCTGCGGCCCGGATACGGGCCCGCGTGTAATTTGAACAAACTGCCTTCCTGATGCACCTCAATCGTGCGCAGCAGCGAGCCGAGCTCGCGCTGCAGCCGCTCGGCGGCGCTTTGCGCGGCCGAGCGAGTCGTGTAGGCACCAAGCTGCAGGTACACATTGCCGGCAGACACCGCCGGCGGCGACGCCGGCATCGGACCCGAAGCGAGTGCCGCCCGCCCAGCCTCGGAAGACGCAAGGGCTGCGCCCGGTGAGCCTGACGGGCTTGGCGGCTGCATCGGCTGCATCGGCTGCATGCTCAAGCTGAGCTTTTCTTCCGATGCCGCCAGGCCCTCGGCCGGCGGCGGACGGCGCGAGTCGCCGGCCACCAACGAGGCCTCGTCGAAGCGGGTGATCAGCTCGACCTCGACTGGCGCGCTGCCAGCATTCAGGTACCCGAGCCGGGCGGCTGCGGTGTAGGACAGATCGATCAGGCGGTCATGCAGAAACGGACCGCGATCATTGATGCGCACGATCACGCTGCGGCCATTGTCCAGATGCGTGACGCGCACATAGCTCGGGATCGGCAGGGTCGGATGCGCGCCGGTCATCGCGTACATGTCGTAGGACTCGCCGTTCGCGGTCTTGCGGCCGTGATAACGCTGTCCATACCAGCTGGCGATGCCGCGCGCCCGATAGGGCATCAGCTCGCTCATCGGCTCGTAGCGCTTGCCAAGCGCCACATAGGGCCTGGCATTGCGCGGATTCAGCGGCTCGGCGCGCGGAACCGCGTCCGGGACCGTCATCGGATCGACCGGCGGAGCGCCGCCCGGGCCGTCATCGAGGTAGTACCCGCCGGCACGCGACGCGGCCTTGCCGGTGGTGGCGCCACTCGCGCCTGAACCCACGGACGGCCCCGGCGTGGAGCACGCACCGATCAGCAGCAACACACCGAGCGGCGCGAGCCGGGCCATCGCGCCAGCAAGGCCGCGCAGGCTGGCAATCGCGACCCGGTTCGGCCGCGTGCGCGGGTCGGTCATGCGTGAGCTCCGGACATGCGCATCACGATGCCGTCGCGGCCAGGCGCGCGTCCAGTTCGGCGCGCATCTGACGCAGATAGCGCAGCCCGGCCACTGCCCGAGATCCGTACCAGGACAGCATTTCACCGTCGACCAGCATCGCCGGACAGGCTGCGAACCGGGGATCGGCCGCGAACTCATCGAGGTGGCGCTGCCGGAAGCGGTACGGCTCGCTGGACAGCAGCACCGCATCAAAGCGCTCGGCGCCGAAAGTCTCGAAATCGAGCTGCGGATAGCGCCGGCCGGTATCGGGCGCGACCGCCTGCATGCCGGCCAGGGCGAGCATCCGCGCGATATAGGTGTCTTGCGAGACCGTCATCCACGGAGCGCGCCAGATCAGGTAGAGCACGCGGATCGCCGCGGGCGACACGGCACGGGTGGCGTCCAGTTCGGCGCGCAGCGCTTCGGAAAGCGCGACAGCACGCGCGCTGCGATCGAACAGGCCGCCAAACAGCCGGTACAGCCCGAAGTTATCCTCCACCGATTTTGGATGCGTGACCACCAAGTGCGGCACAAACTCGCGCAAGGCATCGGCCAGCGGCTTTTCGTTCTCGTCGATGTTCAGCACCACATGCGTGGGTGACAGCGCACGCACGCGCTCCAGATCCACGTCCTTGGTGCCACCGACCTTCGGTACCGCCCGCAGTTGCGCACGCGGATGCACGCAAAAGCCGGTGCGCCCGACTACGCTGGCGCCCAGATCAAGATCAAACAGCAATTCGGTCAGGCTTGGCACCAGCGAGACGATTCGCGCCGGCCCGGTGACTGGCCGATGGCGCTGACCGATCGCATCGTAGATTGCGCCGTCGGGCGCCACGCGAGCGTCGCCGCCTGCGCTCGCTTCGATGCTCATCGGGTCTCGTTCGCCCTCGCCTTGCGCGGGGCCTTGGCGAACAGCCGATCGAACAGCGCGCCCGGCAGCAGGCGCAGCAGCGCGGCGACGATCCCCATCTGCCACGGGATCACGACCCGACGACGGCGGGCAAGGATCGCATCGAGCGCGCGGCGCGCAAAGACATCGACCTCGGTCAGAAACGGCATCCGGTAGCGGTTCGAGTCGGTCATCGGCGTGCGGATGTATCCGGGCAGGATCGTGACGACATCGACCCCCTGCCCGCGCAGCTCGACGCGCAGGCTTTCCAGGTAAGTGATCGCAGCGGCCTTCGATGCACTGTAGGCGCCGCCACCCGGCAGTCCGCGGATGCCGGCCACGCTCGCGATGCCGACCAGGCAGCCGTGGCCGGCCTCGCGCATCGCCGGCACAAAAGCGGCGAAGGTGTCGAACATCGCGATCACATTGGTGTGCAGGATCCGGCGAAAGACCGGCGCGTCCTCGGGCTCGCCGGTGATGGTGCCCTGGCTGATGCCCGCATTGGCGATCACGATGTCCGGCACGCCAAAGCGTTCCATGAACGCGTCGGCAGCATCAATCAGCGCCGACGCATCGGCGACATCAAGCGCCCAGGCCGGCGTCAGCGCCTCGCCCAGCTCGTTGGCGAGCGCGGTCAGTCGCTGC
>JALRBB010000491.1 GCA_023257915.1 Quisquiliibacterium sp.
GATGGCGCTGGTTCTGGATCCGCAGCTGCTGATCGCCGACGAGCCGACCACTGCGCTGGACGTGACTACCCAGGCACAGATTCTTGGCCTGATCCGGGATTTGCAGGAACGCCACGGCACCGGCGTGTTGTTCATCACGCATGACTTTGGCGTGGTCGCCGAAATTGCCAAGCGGGTTGCGGTTCTGCGCCTGGGCGATTTTGTCGAGATGGGGCAAAGGGACGAAGTCCTGAAACGTCCGCAGCACGACTATACAAAGATGCTGATTGGTTCGGTGCCGACGCTCAAGCCGCACAGCCGTACCTATGACAAGGACGCGCCTCTCGTGCTGCAGACCCGCAAGCTCGCCAAGACCTACCGGGACAAGAGCTGGTTTGGCAAGCATCGCGTCGTGCATGCAGCCGATGACGTCAATCTGGAAATCCGTCGCGGACAGACTCTGGGTATTGTGGGCGAGTCTGGGTCCGGAAAATCCACCGTCGCACGTTGCGTGGTCCGCCTGATCGATCCCACCGGTGGTGAGGTTCGTGTGCATGGCGAGGACATCGCGAGTGTTCCAGCCTCACGTCTGCAGCCGCTACGCAAGCGGGTCCAGATTGTGTTCCAGGATCCATATCGATCCCTGAACCCCCGTAGAACGATTGCCGACGCGATTATCGAAGGCCCGATGAACTTCGGCATGCCTCGTGAGCAGGCCATGCAGCGCGCGCGAGAATTGCTTGAACTCGTGCGGATGGATGCCAGTGCCCTGGATCGCTATCCGCACCAGTTTTCCGGTGGCCAGCGGCAGCGTCTGTGCATTGCACGTGCGCTGGCAATGGAACCCGAACTGCTGATCGCTGACGAGGCCGTCTCTGCCCTGGATGTGTCGGTACAGGCACAGGTTCTCAAGCTGCTCGAGGAGATCCGCGAACGGCTCAACCTGGCAATGCTGTTCATCACGCACGATCTGCGTGTCGCGTCACAGGTTTGCGATTACCTCGCGGTGATGTCCAAGGGCAAGGTCGTTGAGTACGGACCCGCCAACGAGGTGTTCGGAGCTCCGAAGCATGAGTACACCCGCGCACTCTTTGATGCCGCTCCGGGTCGGGATTTCGAGTTCGGCGTGAGCGGCGGCTGAGGCCAGCTTTACCCGGCTCTGCTGCTCAGTAGGGTGGGTTTCGTGACCAACCCCGGTAGTCTTCAGCGTATCTGTCTCAGGCGGCCTGGCCCGAGAATCTGCTCGCTGACACCAAAGTCAGCGATATGCTGGGGCACCGGTCGACCGGCGGCGAGTGCGGCGCAGGCTTCACCCATCGCCGCGGATGTCTGAATGCCATATCCGCCCTGGGCTGCGAGCCAGAAAAAACCGTTTGCATCCGGCTCGTAGCCTCCGACCAGATCGCCGTCGGCAACGAAGGAACGCAGGCCAGCCCAGGTTCGGATGGGACGGCGCACTGAGAGGGTGGAGTAGGCCTGGATACGATCGATGGCGATCGCAATGTCCAACTCCTCTGCCTGCACGTCGTGTGGATGCGTCGGGTCGGCGTTGGCCGGTGAACCGAGCAGCACGCCAGCATCCGGTTTGACATAACAGTCTTCGTCCACGGAGATGAACATCGGCCAGTCGGCAATCTGCAGGCCGGGTGGAGGTGCGAACGTGAAGGCGGATCTGCGCTTTGGCACGAGGCCGATCGCTTCAATGCCGGCCAGCCCTGCCACCGTGTCGGCCCAGGCACCTGCTGCATTGACGATCACCGCCGCACGCCACTCTCCGGCAGTGCTGTCGATGCGCCACCCGCTCGCCTCACGCTCGATCGACTGTACTTCGGCCCGCGTCAGTATCTGTCCCCGATTCGCACGCATACCCCGCAGATAACCCTGGTGCAATGCATGGACGTCGATATCGAGCGCATCCGGCTCAAAGACGGCGGCTGCCACCTGCTCCGGTCGCAAGACCGGGACTCGCTGCAAGGCGCTGGCAGGCGAGACCGGCCGCGCATTGGGCGCCTGGGCTGAGATCTCGTCGAGTAACTGCTGCAGCGCCTGCTCGCGTTGGGGGGGGGCAAAGATCAGCGCACCGCGGGGGCTCAGGATTGACGTGCTCGCAAACCCGGCCGGCGGCGAAGATAGGAACGCACGGCTCGCACAGGTCAGGGCTCGGACCTGGAAGGTGCCATAGCCTTCCCAAAACAGGGCAGCGGATCGACCGGTCGAGTGGTAACCCGGATGCTCTTCGCGCTCGAGCAACAACACGCTGCCGTAGCGCGAGAGCCAGAATCCGACCGAGGCGCCAGCGATGCCTCCACCAACGATCAGAAAGTCGACTGAAGCCATGTCGGATGGATCCTGTTGCAGGCGATGCTCGAAGCTTGGGTTGCGCGCCTTGCGACTCAGGCAAGCTTGACCGGAATCTTGCCGATTTTTGCCTGCCACTCGCGCGGACCGGTCTCATGTACCGAGGTCCCGCTTCTGATCGGCGCCATC
>JALRBB010000019.1 GCA_023257915.1 Quisquiliibacterium sp.
CATAGCTGAACAGATCCGCACCCAGGCCGCCGTGCGTCTTCGGCACACAAAGCCCGAGCAACCCGGCGTCACGCATGTCGGCGTAGTTCTCGGTCGGAAATACCGCCTCCCGATCGATGCGCTCTGCGCGCGGCGCGAAGCGGGTTCGACCAAGTTCATCGGCCATTGCGATCAAGCCGCGCTGCTCGTCGGTCAGTGGCCAGGATGACCCCGCGACCGAATAGCGCGGATCGATGCGCATGGTGTCTGCAGAATGTGTGGTCATGACAGACCTCCGAGAAAGCCTTCGATCGCCGCGCAAAACGCCTGCGGATCTTCGATCGGGGCAAGATGTCCGAGGCCGGGCAGACAGGCGTAGCGGGCGCCGGGAATCTTGCTAGCCATTTTTTCGAGTACCGCGGGTGCCGCAACTTGATCGGCCTCGGCGGCCAGGCACAGGGTGGGCACCGTGATCGAGCCCAGCTGCGCGCGCTGGTCGAAGTTCACCAGTGCGCCGACTGCCTTGCGATAGGTGGCTGCCGGAACGCTCGCCATCAGCGCGCAGGCTGCCTGCTGTTGCCGCTCGCTGGACAGCGGGCCGAGCATGCCTGGCACCACGCGCTGCGCGACCTGTGCCATCGTCATGCCCTCGTCGAGTGGGCGGGTGCGCTGCTCGACGAAGCGGCGCTGGAAGTCGCCTTGCGCGCTGCCAAAGGCCGGGCTGGTGTGGGCAAGCACCATCGCCGCCACCCGTTGCGGCGCAAGCGCATAAAGCTCCTGCGCAACCATGCCGCCCATGCTGTGGCCCACCGGAATGCAGCGCTCGATGCCTTCGCGATCGAGCAGCGCAAGCAGCGTACGCGCGACGTCTGCGAGCTCATAGGGTTCGATCAGCGGCGATCCGCCATAGCCCGGCTGATCCCAGGCGAATGCCGGCCAGCCACGGTCCCGAAAGGACGCGACGTGGGAGGCAAAGCCGGCTGCGGTGCCGCCGATGCCATGCAAAAAGATCAGCGTGGGACGATCTGCGCTATTCGAGCCTGCGCTCATGCGAGCTCTCCTTGCAGCGCGCCGTCGGTGACCACCGCAGTGCCATCCAGTTCGATGCTGCAGCCGCGCATCGGCAGATCGAAGTGTCCGAGCGTATGCCGGCCCGCCACTTCATTGGCACCGGTCGAGTAAAGGAAGTTGCCGGCGAACGCGCGCAGTTCCGTGCCGTTGGTGTCGCGTTTGTCGTACATCGCCAGCGAGTCCCAGCGTGCGGCCGGGTTCATGCCCCAGCCGACATGCGACACCGCATACGCTTCGCGATCGCCCCAGGCGGCCAGGTAGCTGCGCATCAGCTGCGCGTCCAGGCCGTCGCCGCCGACCTCGGTGATGAAATCGTTTTCGATGGTCAGCTCGATGCGCGATTCGAGGTAGCGCTTGAAGGTGAGATTCACGTCGCCCGGAGCCATCACCAGGCGGCCGTTGACACTGCCGGCGGTCGGAAAACACAGACACAGCCCGCCGGGCCAGTGGGCGATGCTGCCCGGGCGCTCGGTATAGCCCCAGACGCCACCAACGCGCGCGCCCTCGACGCGGATTTGCAGATCGGTGCCGGCCGCTGAGCGTACCCGCATCTGGCGAGCGCCGCGCAGCATCCGCATGCCTTGCTTGACCTTGGGTTCGAGTGCCGGATCTGGTGCCAGCCGCTCGAGCATTTCCGGGTGCTCGTTGGACACCATCAACACTCGCGCACCGCCCTTCAAAATATCGGGCAATTCGGGCGCGTGCAGCAGGCCTTCGACAGTGCAGTCGACGACGAAGGTCGATTGCGCCAGTGCGGCGACCACCGGTCCGAGCCGCTGCAGCGCATCGGATGCGCCGGTCGAGCGCACCGCTACCGGCGCACTCTGGCGCGGCGTGGGCACCTTGACGTGAAACGCGCGGGCGCCGAGACGAGCCAGCGCGAGCTCCGACAGCGCGACGTTCAGATCGCGCGACTGGGTTTCGGACAGGATCGCGCAGCAATCGCCCGGCGCCACCTTGCAGGCGGCGAAGACCTGGGCGAACAGGTCGATCCACTTGGCTTCGATTCGGTCGTTCAGCATCGTATTCCCGTGAGTGGACGGCCATCCTAGTGCATCGGTTTTCGTGGATCAAACCGGGGCGTCTCGACAAATGCCTGCCGCGTCGCGCGGGATTAGCGGCTGACCGGCGCGCGCCAGGCCGAGCGAAGCTGCGCGCTGGCAGCAAGATCCCGGCGAACATCATCGAACAGGCCTTGCAGCGTCTCGAAGCGCTCAGGTTCGCAAACGTTCGACTCGACATCGATGCTCAGGCTGCGCCGCACCTG
>JALRBB010000030.1 GCA_023257915.1 Quisquiliibacterium sp.
GGCCTGCTGATGGCCGAGACCTTGCCACAGGACGTACTCGACGCGCTGCTCGGAATTCAGCACGACCTGTTCGATCTGGGTGGCGAACTGTGCATTCCCGGTTTCGAGAACATGTCCGAGCGCCAGGTGCAGCGCCTGGACGAATTGCTCGCGCACTACAACGAGACCCTGCCGCGCCTGGAAGAATTCATCCTGCCCGGAGGATCTCGCCCTGCTGCGCTGGCGCATGTCGCAAGAACCGTTGCCAGGCGCGCCGAACGGGCGATCGTCACGCTCGGCCGTGACGAATCCGTGCGCCCGGTTTGTCGCCAGTACGTGAACCGGCTCTCGGATCTGATGTTCGTGCTGGCGCGGGTGTTGAATCGTGCCGGCGGCCAGCCCGATGTGCTCTGGCAGCAAGGCCGCAACCGCTGATGCGCTGACCGCGCGCGAGATCAGTGGCGCTGGCGCGCAAGCTCAGCCCTGCCGGCCTGCCTCAACGTAGGACACCAGCTTGGCGCTGGCCTGCCGAAGACGTTCGGACAACAGCTGCGCGAGCCGCAGCAAAACCCGGTTGCCAAGCGCCGGCTGCGCATCGAACAGCGCCGTCATTGCCTCACGCCCAAGGATCGCCACCCGCGTCGGCTCCAGGGCGACACAGGAAGCAAAGCGCGGCTCGCCGTCGAACATCGACATTTCGCCAAGGGCCTTACCGGCCTCGGCGACTGCGATCCGTGACGGATAGTTGAAGCGATTGCGCCGCAGCACATCGACCGAACCCTTGAGCACCAGCACCATGAAGTCGCCAGGCTCGCCTTCGCGGATCATCATGTGGCCGGGCTGCGCGTCAAACAGCGGCATACGCTGGCACAAGGCGGCGAGTTCAGCGGCATCGAGACCCACGAACAAAGGCATTGCCGCGACCATCCGCGCGAGTTCAGACCGCGCGGTCTCGTCTTCGCCCACCGGCACCAGACCGGCGGCACGCAGACGATCGCCGGGCGCCTGAGCCGCAGTTGTCGCTTCGGCCGGCGACCTGCTGCCTGCCAACGGCGCCGGGCTACTCTTGGCCGGCTTCATCGCAACCCTCCTGTCTCGCGTGACCCGGGTGCTGCGCCCGTCAACTACGCCGGACGCACCCCGATTCATTATGCTACCGGCGAGCCAAGCGCGAGAGGATTCCGGTTATCGGTCTGAATCTGCCGACCAGCAGACCGGAACCGAGGGCCACGACACTCAGTCAGCAGCGCTCAAGCGGCGTTTGCGCACTGATTCGGCCAGGGCATCGAGCGCAGCAACGCTTTCCTCCCAACCGATGCAGCCGTCGGTCACGCTCTGTCCGTAGACCAGCGGCTCGCCGGGTACCAGGTCCTGCCGGCCCGCGACCAGATGGCTCTCGACCATCACACCGAAAATGCGCAGATCGCCCGCGGCAACCTGTTCGCCGACGTTGCCCAGCACAGGGATCTGGTTCTCCGGCTTTTTCTGACTGTTGCCATGGCTGGCGTCGACCATCAGGCGACAGGCCATCGCCGCGGACGCAGCCTCCTTGCAGGCCGCATCGACCGAGGCAGCATCGTAATTGGGAGCCTTGCCACCGCGCAGGATCACATGGCAATCCTCGTTGCCGTTGGTCGAGACAATCGCCGAGTGACCCGCCTTGGTGACCGACAGGAAGTGATGCGGCTGCGAGGCGGCCTTCACGGCGTCGAGCGCAATGCGCACATTACCGTCGGTGCCATTCTTGAAACCGACCGGACAGGACAGTCCCGAGGCCAGTTCGCGATGCACCTGCGACTCGGTGGTGCGCGCACCAATCGCGCCCCACGCAATCAGATCGGCGATGTACTGCGGCGTGATCATGTCGAGAAACTCGGTTGCTGCCGGCAACCCAAGTTCGTTGATGTCGAGCAGTAGCCCGCGCGCCGCGCGCAGCCCCTTGTTGATCTGAAAGCTGTTGTCCAGGTCCGGATCGTTGATCAGCCCTTTCCAGCCGACCGTGGTGCGCGGTTTCTCGAAGTAGACGCGCATGATGACATACAGTGTGTCACTGACCTCGTCAGCCAATGCCTTGAGGCGTTTCGCATAGTCAATAGCAGCTT
>JALRBB010000036.1 GCA_023257915.1 Quisquiliibacterium sp.
GATGGCCTTCGGAGCCGGCGTCAGCCGGGACATGCTCGGCACGTACGAGCCCGCCTTCCTGCTCGCCGGTGTGCTGTGCTTTGTCGCCGCGTTGTGCTTCTTCGCGGTGCGGCGCCCAGCGCCGGTAGCGGCCTGACCCAAGACACCCCGGCGCTGCTTCACCACGCACGAGACCATGTCACCTCAGGCGTCCGCGCTGCGGCTGACATCGTGGGTGCGGTGTTCATGACTACCGCGATGTGTGTGGCGCGATAGTGGCCTTTCGTCGGTGGCAGCGTTTGGCCGCGAGCAGCCTGCGCAAAGAGCGCCGTCTGCTAGCGTTCGATTCCGTTGCAGCTAGACCACTCCTGTAAGGCGCAGCACGCCTGGCGACCATGATGCGCCTAGCCTGCCGCTACGTAGCGGTGGCGAGCAGTTCTGCGGCTTCTTCGGCCGACCCACTCAGGTAACTCGCCTGGCTGCTTGGGAGCCTCCCAACCTGCCTTGATCCAGATCCGTGGCTCGAGCGCGAGACGAAGACGAGTCTCAGTCTCGATGATGCCGGGACGGAGCGCTGCGGTTGTGGGGAGGGATAGGGGACCAACCCGTCGAACTTCGTTGCTGCAACCATTAGGGCTGCTCACCGTGAAGTAGCTTCAAGAGGAATCAAGACGCATCTGGTTGTGGCAATCTTCGGACTAAGAGACCCCATGGCGTCCAGCTATGTTTCCTAACAATTGACATAGGTCATCCCATTCGACATGGCGCTACCTAAAGTTGATTCGCAGGCGATTTCCACCGCTTTGCAAGAGTTCGACCAATCGCTGCGCGGCTCTCCTGAGTGGATAGACTGGGAGCACAACAAAGCGCAGGTCTGGGTTATTCAGCATGAAGGCCGCATCTACCCGCCCAAAAAAATCATCTCGCTAGCGACTGGTGTACCTGTCCGCGAGTTCAGCGGCGGGCCGGAGACTAATTCGTATCTGGAAAGCCTGGGCTACCGTGTCGGCAAACTACGCGACATCGCGCTAAGCGATGCATTCGAGCTCATCTTGGACCGGTACCGCGAAGCGAAAGCAAATCAGTCTTTTGGCGGCAATCATGAAATTCGCGAGCTCTTCACTCACGCACGCAAGACCATCGAACAGACGCCAGGTATCTCAGGTCAAAAGTCGCTTCATGTTGTTGCCTCCTACGGAAAGGGGAACTGGGCGACTATTCCCTGGATCTCAGTCTTAGACGAGAGAGAGACGCGCACTACACAAAGCGGCACCTACATTGTCTTCCTCTTTCGAGAGGGTGGTGCCGGTATGTATCTAAAGCTAGGGCAGGGCGTAACTATCCCTGACCGTGAGCTAGGAGCACGTGCACCAGGTGTACTAGCGACGCGAGCTGCAAAGATTCGCGAGCACGTCCTGGATCTCTCAGAAGCTTTGTCACGCTGCGTTCTTTGTTCGTCTATGGCAAGGTGCCATCGGTGTGTTCAAACGACCGGAGGTTTCCCGCATGGCAGGCCCACTTGCAGGCATCAGGATCGTCGATCTGACATCGGTCGGCATGGGCCCGATGGCCACGCAATTGCTCGGGGACTTTGGCGCCGACGTGATCAAGGTCGAGCCGCCCGAGGGCGATGTGTTCCGACATGTGACACCGTCCCGGCATGAGGCCATGAGCCATGCGTTTCTGAACCTGAACCGCAACAAGCGATCAGTCGTGATTGATGCGCGGAGTGAGGCTGGAGCGCTGCAGCTGCGCGAGCTGATCGCGCAGGCCGATGTGTTTGTCTCGAACATGCGGGTGGCGGCTCTGCGCGGCTTGCAACTCGACGCTGAAAGCCTGCTGGGCGAGTTTCCGCGCCTGATTCACTGTGTCTGCAACGGGTATTCGCAACATGGACCGTATGGCGCGCGCGCGGCGGTGGACGACACGATTCAGGCGGCTAGTGGTCTGGCCTGGCTACAGGGAGGAGCTGGTGCCGGTGAGCCGAAATACGTGAACAGCGTGGTTGCAGACAAGGTCGTCGCTTTGTACGTGGCGAATGCCATCAGTTCGGCCTTGTTCGAGCGCGAACGCAGCGGAATAGGGCAAGCGCTCGAAGTGCCGATGTTTGAATGCATGGCATCGTTCGTGACGCACGAACACCTGGCTGGTCGCAGTTTCATTCCGCCCGAGGGCCCGGCGGGGTATTCCCGCCTTCTGAATGCGTTTCGCAAACCGTTTCGCACGCTCGACGGTTGGCTTGGCGTGGTTCCATACACCGACCGGCAGTGGCGACGATTTTTCGCGCTGACCGGTCAGGCGGCTCTGACCGATGATCCGAGGTATGCGACACAGCTCGAGCGCAGTCGCCACTTTGGCGAGCTCTATGCACAAGTCGAGAGTGCGCTGGCGCAACGGTCAACCGGTGACTGGATTGCCCTGCTGGAATCGGCCGACATCCCGTTCGCCCCGGTGCATTCGATCGACTCGCTGCTCGAGGATCCACACCTGAAGCAGATCGGCTTTTGGCGCGAAGTCGATCACCCGACCGAAGGCCGCTTGCTGCAGGCGGGGCTGCCGGTCAGTTTTTCCCGGACGCCGGCTGACGTGCGTCGGCAGGCGCCGAGCCTCGGCGAGCATAATGCACAAATTCGAATCGACGATCATTGGAGCGTTTCATGGCCCGGATTTTGACCCCGACTCAGCTCGATCAATATCGCGACGAAGGTTTCGTCGTGCTTGCGGCGCTCATCGAAGCACCGCTGCTGCGGCGCATGAGAGACGCGCTTGCCGAACTGGTCGAAAAATCACGGCGCATCCAGACGCATGACGAGGTCTATGACCTGGAGCCTGGGCATACGGCGGACCGGCCTCGCGTGCGGCGGATCAAGAAGCCGCACGTGGTGCATCCAGTGTTCCGGGAACTGCTCGACCACCCAGGCCTGAAAGCCGCCACTCAGGATCTGCTCGGCGAAAACGTACGCCTGTACAACTCCAAGTTGAATGTGAAAGCACCCGAGTACGGCTCGCCGGTCGAATGGCATCAAGACTGGGCGTTTTATCCGCACACCAATGATGACGTCACGGCTGCCGGAGTCATGCTCGATGACACCAGCGTCGAGAACGGCGCCATGTACGTGCTACCCGGTACCCATCGGGGGCCAACCTTTGATCACCATGGATCTGACGGACGTTTTTGTGGCGCGATAGATCCCGACGCCTGCGGACTCGATTTTCGCTCTGCGCTCGCCTGTGAAGGACCGGCCGGTTCAGTTTCGTTCCACCATGCCAGGACCGTGCATGGCTCGGCGCAGAACGTCTCCGACCGGCCGCGAAGCTTGCTGTTGTACGAGTTGACTGCTGCCGACGCTTATCCCTTGATGAACCTCTCGAATGCCGGCTACGAGGAATTTCGTGCGCGGATGGTTTACGGCAGCGAATGCTTCATTCCGCGCGTTGTGCCTGCGCCGATCCGTCTGCCCTTGCCGCCGGCGCTGCATCAGGGTTCAATCTATGAGAATCAGACGGCCGGCAAGCGGTACTTTGGGTTCGTCGACGCCGGTGGCAGAAAGTCGGTGACGTCATGATTCAAGCTTAGTCGGTTTGGCGGGGGCGGCATTTTGCGCAAGGGCGACGTTTTTCCATGCCCTGGGGTTATGGTCTGCCCACGTTTACTGATGCATTTCACCGAGAGTGTCTGACACAGATCAGACACAATGAGAGACCTGTTATCGTGGGTCCAGATATAGTTTGTCTGTCTGACGTTGTGTCAGTTGCTGAGCGGAGCTTGCGGGCCCAGCGTTGTGGGCTATTGGACAGATCGTGATCGAGAATAAAGACATAGCCGAAGGCGCCCAACGGTGCCTCGGACTCTTGCTGGCTGCTTCGCCCCAGGCGATGCTGGCCGTCGATCGCGCGCATGTGATCTGCATGGGCAATCAGATCGCCTCGGACATCTTCGGTCATGACCTTGATTCGTTGTCGGGGCTGTCGATCGGGGATTTGATTTCCGCTCGAGACCGTCATGCGTTTTTGGCCAGGCTTTTGGCGGCCGAGCATCAAGCAGATCCTCAAGCCAGCAGCCAGTTGCTCGGCTTCAGGCCGGTGCTGGGGCATGGTCGAACCGGATCGGTCATTCCGCTGGAAATTGGCCTGTCGATTATCGAGTGCTCCGATGAGGATCGCATCATCGTTTTGACCGTGAACGATGTTCGTGAGCGGCGAGCCGCCGAGGACCGCATCCGGGTGAGCGAAGAGCGATTTCGCCGCTTAACCGCGCTGTCCACCGATTTTTTCTGGGAAACCGATGATCAACTGCGGTTTTCCTTTGTTTCCCAACGGGATTTTGCCGAGTCGGTGCGCAAGTTGCGCGATCGTTTCCTGGGCCGCAGGTTCTGGGAGGTCGAGGGTGTTCGTCCGGTCTCGTTTACCTGGCAAGAGTTTCAGTCGCTGACGCGAGAACACAGGCCTTTTCGACTGCACACCTATTCGGCGACGCTGGACGACGGCCAGACGCGGCACTACACCGTGAGTGGTGAACCGATTTTCGATCCCAGCGGGCATTTCATCGGCTATCGCGGAGTGGTCGCCGACATCACCGATGCCGAGTCTGCAAGGCAGGAGGCGCTGGAGCGCGAACAAGCGCAGGTCAAGGCCTTGCGCGAAGAACTCGAGCGCTTGCGTGGTGGTGCGGACAACTGGTCGCGCCTTCCCGTGGGCGAAGCACTCTATGGCACGCGCGCAATCAGTTCATCTGCCCCGGAAGAATTCGACAAGCTGCTTGTGCGCTATCGCGGCATCCTCGACACCGGACTTGAAGCGCGCGTGTTGAAGATCGACACCGGAGCCGATGAAAAGCTTCGGGTTCTCGCAGAAGACCTAGGAACCTGGCACGCGGGTGCACGCGACGTCATCGAGATTCACCAGCGGGCGATCGCGACCGCCACCGATTCACTATCACCTCTGAAGGCCAAGGCCTTGGTAGAGGAAGGGCGCTATGTGGTGCTCGAACTGATGGGGCGTCTGTTGATGTTCTATCGGCGTTATTTCACCGGAATGCGTGGTAGCGTTCCTGATGCTCGGTCGAAGCGGCCGCATTGACCGAGCATGCTTATACAGCGGAGGGGCTTCAATGAATAAGTACCGTTTGATGCTCTATGTGATGGGGCAGACTCAGCGCTCTCAGACGGCTATCTCCAATCTGCAGCGCATTTGCCAAAACGAGTTGCAGAACCAGTACGAGATGGTCGTGATCGACGTGCTGGAGCAGCCGCAGCTCGCCGAGGATCAAAAGATCCTCGCGACTCCAACGCTGATCAAGGAGTTGCCACCGCCGATTCGCCGGATCATCGGCGACCTCAGTGACACCGAGCGGGTGCTTCTTGGCCTCGATTTGCGGACGCACGACGACTGAATTTGATCGTTTCCAGCGTATTTTGATTTCGTCTATTGATTGGGTGACAAAGCGATGAACTCTAGGCCAAGCGGAGCGGTTCAAAAGCTCGCCACGGGAATCCCGGGCTTCGAGCATATTTCATTTGGGGGGTTGCCGAAGGGTCGCACCACCTTGGTGTCGGGTTCGGCTGGAAGCGCGAAAACCGTCTTTGCGATGCAGTTTCTGATAGAGGGCGTGCGCGCCTCCGGTGAGGGCGGTGTCTTCGTCACATTCGAGGAGAGTCCGGAAGACATCATCCGCAATATGCGTGGATTCGGCTGGGATCTCCAGGAGTTGCTCGACTCCAAGAAACTGGCCTTTGTCGACGCGACGATAGACGCGGGTGAAGAGGTGCTTGAGGCTGGGCACTATGATCTTGGTGCTCTGGTCGCTCGCATTGAATACGCCTGCAGGATTACCGAAGCCGGGCGGGTCTCAGTTGATTCGCTGGGGGCGGTGTTCGGGCAATTCTCAAGCCCTGACGTGGTCCGACGCGAGTTGCATCGCATGGCGTCTGCCCTGAAAAGGATGGGTGTCACTGCGGTTCTTACCGCGGAGCGCACCGAGGAATATGGCGGCCTTGCGCGCTTCGGCATTGAGGAATTCGTGGCCGACAATGTGATCGTGCTGCGCAATGTGCTCGAAGAGGAGAAGCGCCGTCGCACCGTTGAGATTCTGAAGTTTCGCGGCACCGATCACTGCAAGGGCGAATTCCCGTTTTCGGTGATCCCTGGCGAAGGCATCATGGTCATTCCGCTGGCGGGTGACAAGCTCGAGCAGCGTAGCTCCACTGTGCGGGTCACCTCGGGCAACGAGATGCTCGATGAAATGTGTGGCGGCGGTTTCTTCCGCGACTCGATCGTGCTTGCATCAGGCGCCACTGGTTGCGGCAAGACGCTGTTGGTCACAATGTTCGTCAATGGCACTTCGCCCGACGAGCGCTGCCTGCTGTTCGCGTTCGAGGAAAGTCGCGAACAGTTGTTCCGCAACGCCTCCGGCTGGGGGCTGGACTTCGAGCAGATGGAGCAAGAGGGCCGCCTGAAGGTGGTCTGCGACTATCCGGAGACCATGGGGGTCGAGGATCACCTGATTCGCATGAAGAAGGTGATGGAAGAGTTCCGGCCGACCAGGGTCGCGGTCGACAGCCTGTCGGCGCTCGAGCGTGTGTCCACCGGCAAGGGGTTCCGTGAGTTCGTCATCGGAATTACCTCGTTCATCAAGCACCAGGAGATCGTCGGCTTGTTCACGTCGACGACGCCTACGCTGCTTGGGGGCTCGTCGATCACCGAGGAGCACATTTCGACGATTACCGATTCGATCATTCTGCTGCGTTACGTCGAGATGTTCGGCGAAATGCGCCGGGGAATCACCGTCCTTAAAATGCGCGGCTCGATGCACGACAAGAGCATTCGTGAGTACACGATCGACGGTGACGGCATGCACATCGGCGCTCAGTTCCGCAACGTGGCGGGCATCCTGGCCGGTAATCCGACGCAGCTTTCGGAACGAGAGATCGACCGACTCGATGACCTCTTCCGCGAGCCAGGTGAGGCCGACGCGCCTGCGGTCTAGCGTCGGTAACGCTCGGGCTTGAGCTTGTCGGAGCCTACGACTGCGAATCAAGATGGCAGGCAGCAGTTGCAATTGTTTTTGCGGCTGCTGCTTCCGGTCTTGCTGCTGATCGCAATTGGTGCGGGTCTGATCGGATATTTGCAGTGGCAAAACCAGGAGCGCCGCCTGTCCGAGCCGCAAGAGGGTTTTGGCCTGCTTGCGAGGCAGATTAGTGCTGATTTCATTACGCACTATGCAAACGCGCTTCGCAGCCTCGCGACCCAGGAACTGTCGGTCAGGCGTGCCACCGAGGCTCGTGATCCGGATGACCCTGGTCTGCGCCAGGCGTTTTCATCCTTGCTCAGTCGCGATCCGGAGGTCACTCAGGTTCGCTGGATTGCGGAGAACGGCCGGGAGTTGACTCGGGCGAATCGCCGCGATGGCAAGGCGGTTTTCGTCGAACGAGCGAAATTGCAGGACAAGGCGCAGCAGTCCTACTTCCAGCAAGGATTGAAGCTTCTACCCGGAGAGATTCTGGTTTCGCAGATCGATTTGAACGTCGAGCATGGTGCGGTCGAAGAGCCGTACACGCCGACGCTTCGACTGATCATGCGGGTCGTCGGGGCAGACTCTGAGCCGATGGGTCTGTTCGTGTTGAACGTGGCGGTGGCTAACCTACTCGATCACTTGTATTCGCTTCAGGCTCCGCGAGCCGAGTTGTATCTGCTGAACAAGCGTGGCGAGTTGCTTCGAAGCCCGATTGCGAGGCTCGATTTTGGCTTTGTATTTGGCCGCGACGCCGGGTTCATGCAGATGAACCGAACAGCCTGGACTGCAATCTCCGGCTCTTCGGACGGTCAGGTCATGTTGTCCGATGGATTATGGACTTGGCGCAACCAGTCGCTTAGCGTCGACAAAGCGGGGGGGCCGTCAACGAGATGATTCGATGGGTCTCTGTGATTCCGGCCAGCGAGCTCGAGTCGCTGCGGTGGCGCAATTGGGGGCGCGTCATATCTGGCGCCTTATTGCTCGGTCTGGTATTCGGTGTGTTCTTATGGCGCCTGGCAGGGGCGGTTGGGGCGCTGAACCGGGCTGAGCAGGCCAGGCTGACCGCTCAGGCCCGCACCGAGGAGTTGAGCGCGGAACTCGCCAGGCTACGCGGCGACCTTGAACCATGGTCCCTGTCACCGGTAGGAGAATCCCTGTATGGGGTGAAATCGCTGCGTTCCGTAGCGCCAGACCTGTTCGAGCAGATTGTCAGTCGTTATCGCGCCATCATCGAGGAAACGCTCGAAGAGCAGGTTTTGTTGACTGACAAAGGAACCCGGAACCAGCTGCGCACGCTGGCCAAGGAGCTTGGGAATTGGCACGCCGGACCGCGCGATGTCATTGAACTGCACAAACTTGCGATCGGGCAGCTCGGAGAAGTTCTGCCCGCTCCGCGGGTCAAAGCACTGATTGATGAGGCGAGATTGGTATTGTTGGAGCTGATGGGGCATCTTGCCTTGCACTATCGACAGTATCATTCGCTATTGCCGTCCACGCATGAGGTCATGGAGCGGGCTGATTTGGACGGGAGAGATATGGACTCGAGGGGATAGAGATGGTCCTGATGCGGTTGACGTTGTATCTGAGTGGCGGTGCAGCAGACTCCTCGCGCTCCGCTGCGGCGCTGCGGAACATCGAGCGGCTCGCCAAGCGCATTGCACCCCATACGTTCGATCTCACGGTCGTTGATGTATTGAAGTCCCCCGAAGTTGCCGAAGCCCTAAAAATCCTTGCAACACCGACCCTGGAGCGCAGTCTGCCATTGCCGTCCCGGCGATTTATCGGTGATCTGAGTGATATCGACGCAGTCATGGTCGGACTCCATATTGCATTGCCCTCCGAGTTGGGCATTCCGAGTGCGCCGATGCCATCGGGCGATTGAAATTTGATGGAGATTGATCCGCAAGCCGCAGATCGCGCCGCTTTGTGGCGCGACGAGCGTTTGCGCGCGCTGCACCTCTGCCCAACTGGCGAGCTG
>JALRBB010000098.1 GCA_023257915.1 Quisquiliibacterium sp.
TTGCCGGGCATCGCGTCCAGCGTGAAGCGCGCGTTGACCTCCGAGACCCGGCCGGCACCCTTGGTGACCACGATGAAATTGATGATCATCAGGATCACGAAGATGATGAAGCCCACCAGGTAATTGCCGCCGATCACGAACTCACCGAACGAGGCAATGACCTGGCCGGCAGCCTCCGAACCTTTATGCCCCTCGACCAGAATGACGCGGGTCGACGCCACGTTCAGGGCCAAACGGAGCATCGTCGCAAACAGCAGCACCGACGGGAACGATGAAAACTCCAGCGGCTTTCGGGTGCCGATCGCGATCATGATGATGATCAGCCCGCTCAGGATGTTGAACGTGAACAGCACATCGAGCAGCAGCGGCGGCAGCGGGATCACCAGCATCGCCATGATCAGCAGCACCAGCACTGGGATACCCAGGCCCGCAAATTGAAATTGCGACAAGTTCTGTCGGATCCCCGACAGGCTCAGTGTGCTCATAACGGTTCTATCAGGCGGTCAAGGTTTGGATCAGGTGCATGCCGGCCATTGAAGCAAACAACATGCCAATAAAAACCGACACCTGACTTCAGCGTCACGACAACTTGGCGCAGAACTTGCATAAGCCATGCCACCCGGGTCGAGCGGCAAGCTTTGACCTGCATGCCGGACCGCGGAGCGACAAGCTCGTCAACGGCGCGTGTGACACAAGGCCAGTCATGAACAGCACGAATATCGACATCACGATCAGCACCGGGAGCCGTCAACAGGCGGTTGCCAGTGAGTCCGCTTCGGAAGGCACCACCGCAGGCACTGGAGGCGCATTCGGGCAGCTCTTTGCGCAGGCGCATCGATCCGAAGCCGGCAAACGATCCGCGACCAGCGCCGACGCCACTACCGAGTCGGACATGTTGTTGCGGCAAGAAATTGCCGCTGACTCCGGCATCGATGGCGCATCGAACCCGCTTGTGGCCCTGACCATTAGCCCGCAGTTGGAAGTGATCACACCAGGCACTTCGGCGCCAGACGCTGGCAGCGTGGAGGCCTTCGCCAGATCGCAGGGACTGGACGACGAAACCGTCAAATGGCTGTTCAACGCGAATGCGGTTAGCGAACCCACGCAGGCATCACTGATCGGCGCCATGGCGATGATGCCCTCCGGGACGTCAGGGCCGCCAAGCTTCGCCACCGGTGCAACTGCCAATGTGGCGGTCGCAAATCCCGGTACCGCCGCCTTGAGCCATGCGTCGCAGACGGCCGCCGCGCTGGCCGGCAGTTTTGCCGCGTTGTCGTCACGGCAAGCCGCAGGAGCCGAGCAAACGGATGGCGCTGCAAGCGCAGGAGCGGAGATTTCTGGCTTACGCAACACGCTGTTCCCGACGCTCGCCGTACAACCCGGCCAACCAGGATCCGCCGCAGGCAACGGTTCAGCAATGACAAGCCAGGGTGATCTTGGCACGATGATCGCCAACGACCTCAGGGCGTTGCTGACCGGGGCCCAGTCAGCCCAAGCCGTGCAGTCAGCCCAAGCCGCCCAGGTGGACCAGGGCATCCAGATCACTCAAATCGCGCAGCCCCCCCTGGCCATCACTGCCGAAGCGCCCGGAACGGTTACAAGCACAGCCCCATCCGCAACAGGTGACCAGGCTGCAGGCAAAGCTGTTGCGGCGTTGACCACCGGAATCGGCGCGATGATCGCCAATCGCCTGAGCGCGCTGCAAACAGCGCCCCAAACCACCGCCGCCACACCGGATGGCACGCAGGCCGCCGAGTCGACAACCGCGCCGATCCTGCTGACCCCGGCAATGTCGATGCAAGCCGGACTGTTGCGCATGCCGGGAGCCAAACCCGTCACAACTCCAGCGCCAAACACCGCCCGGTTCGCGGAAGTCCTGATCGAGACTATCGATCTGGAAAGTGAGATCGTCGAGGCATCCAAACCGGGTTTTTTAGCCGAAGGCGCGCCGCGATCGGAATCGGGTAGCTCCACAGCCATGCCGATTGCAACGGAAAGTCTAGCCCGGCGCACGCTCCAGCTGTCGGGCTCAGCCACCACCGTAGCGTCTGCCGCGCTCTCGCCTGATACCTCCCAGACCGACAAAATCAGCGAACTTGCCGACCGGCTCGGCCAGGCCATCGGTCAGCGCCTGGTGTCCGCGATGGAACGCGGGCAATGGCAGCTGAAACTGATGCTCAAGCCCGCCCAACTCGGCCATATCGAGGTCGAGATGCGAATGCGCAACGGTGAACTCGACGCCAGCTTCCTGGCCAGCCAGGCTGCTACCCGGGATCTACTCCAAGATGGACTAGCTCGACTAAAATCCACGCTGAATAGTCTTGGCATGGATGTTGCATCCATGCAAGTCGGAGACGGACAAGCTCGTCAGTCTGGCGAAAAACCGACACAGGAAAGACAGGCACAGACTCGCACAAACATGGTCAGCAGGGACAATGACCCGGTCACCACCGGCTCATCCCCTGGCATCCGGAAACAATCCGGGTCGGATGGCCTGGATGTGATGGTGTAAAACCCTCGCGAGTTCGCACTGACAACCCAGAGGAAGCATCATGGCTGATGAAGACGATGAAGTTGAAGGCAAAAAGAAAAAGCCGATCCTGAAAATCCTGCTGATTGTTCTGCTGGTGATTTTGCTGGTGGCCGGCGCTGTCGGCGGCACCCTGTTTGCCACCGGGTTTTTCGACAAGAAAGACACCGAGGCCGCAGAGAACCAGCTCAAGGATCTGGAGAAAGAAAAGGCCAATGAGGCAGCCGGAATAGGCAAGGACGGCAAACCCCTGGCGCCGCAAAAGGTCACCAAGACCACGCCGGAGCTCAAGCGGTTCGAGAATCACTACCTTGAACTCGAGCGTGACATGCTCGCCAACCTGACCAACTCACGTAAGGTGATCCAGGTCCAGGTCGCGATCATGACGCACTATGACGACCGGGTATTCAAGAACGTCAAGAAACACGAAG
>JALRBB010000127.1 GCA_023257915.1 Quisquiliibacterium sp.
GCAGCCGCCCAACCGCACCGCACGTACCGAGGCCGAGGCACTGGCACTCGCGCAGGAGATCGGTTATCCGCTGGTCGTGCGGCCGAGCTATGTGCTTGGCGGTCGCGCGATGGAGATCGTGCATGAGCAGCGCGACCTGGAGCGTTACATGCGCGAGGCGGTCAAGGTCAGCAACGACAGCCCGGTGCTACTTGACCGCTTCCTGAACGATGCGATCGAGGTCGACGTCGATTGCCTGTCGGATGGCGAGCGAGTCTTTATCGGTGGCGTCATGGAACACATCGAACAGGCTGGCGTGCACTCCGGCGACTCGGCCTGCTCACTGCCTCCGTATTCGCTGTCGGCGCCGATGGTGGCTGAACTTAAGCGTCAGACTGAATTGATGGCGCGTGCGCTGAATGTTGTCGGTCTCATGAACGTGCAGTTCGCAATCCAGTATGACGCCGCCGATCCGGCTGCGGCCGGCACGGTCTATGTGCTTGAAGTCAATCCGCGCGCCTCGCGCACCGTGCCGTATGTGTCCAAGGCTACCGGCCTGCAACTGGCCAAGATCGCCGCGCGCTGCATGGCCGGGCGATCGCTGGCCGACCAGGGCGTCGGCGCCGAGGTCGTGCCCCGGTACTTTTCGGTCAAGGAGGCGGTGTTCCCGTTCGTCAAGTTCCCGGGTGTCGACACCATCCTCGGGCCCGAGATGAAATCCACCGGTGAGGTGATGGGGGTCGGGTATTCGTTCGGCGAGGCGTTCGTGAAGTCCCAGCTGGCAGCCGGCGTGAACCTGCCGGAGTCCGGAACCGCGTTCATCTCGGTCAAGAACGCCGACAAGCAGCGCATGGTGCCGATTGCGCGTGCGTTGCATGAGATGGGCTTTCGGCTGGTTGCCACCAAGGGCACTGCTGCGGCGATCGCCGAGCAGGGTCTTCCGGTCACCGCAGTGAACAAGGTGCAGGAGGGCCGACCCCATGTGGTCGATCTGCTCAAGAACGGCGAGGTGTCCCTGGTGATCAACACCGTCGAGGAGCGGCGCGGTGCAATCGTCGATTCACGCTCGATCCGCACCACGGCGCTCGCGCAAAGGGTGACCTTCTTCACGACGCTGGCCGGTGCCCGGGCCGCAGTCGAGGGGATGAAGCACCTGCAAGATCTCGATGTCTACAGTCTTCAGGAACTGCACGCGGCGCTGGCTGCCTGATCGCCTGGCGCGCGCCTGCCGTTCGCGGGCGGCGCGCCGGCAACCGTCTACCGGAGTGAAACGATGCCGACGATACCGTTGACGCTGCGTGGCGCGCAGCTGCTCAAGGACGAATTACAGCGCCTGAAAAGCGTCGAACGCCCGGCGGTGATCACTGCGATCGCCGAAGCGCGCGCGCAGGGTGATCTTTCCGAAAACGCCGAGTACGATGCTGCCCGCGAGCGTCAGGGGTTTATCGAGGGCCGCATCGCGGAGCTCGAATCCAAGCTGTCGAACGCGCAGGTCATCGACCCGGTGACGCTCAATGCGGAAGGCCGAGTCGTGTTCGCCGCAACCGTCGATCTCGAGGATCTCGAGTTGGGGGCTAAAGTCACTTACCAGATCGTTGGCGATGATGAGGCCGACATCAAGGCGGGGCGCATCTCGGTGTCGAGCCCGATCGCTCGCGCATTGATCGGCAAGTATGCTGGCGACGTTGCCGAGGTGCAGGCGCCCGGCGGCGTGCGCGAGTACGAAGTGCTCGACGTCCGGTACGAGTAGATGTCCAAGGCGCGAATCGCGCACGCGGCGCGGTTCGCCGCCGGCTGCGAAGCTTGCAGCCGGTGTCCGGGCGTAGTGTCGATAGGCGGACCGGCCGGTGGGGCCGGTGCGTCAGCTGCCGGCGCGACCCTTGGCGCGGCTGCGCGGACCCCCGGTGCGGGCTCCGGGTTTGCCTTGCAGCCTGACCGGACCGCGAGTGGCGGCAGACGGCTTGCCGCGTCTGGCCGGCGGTTTGTCGCTCGAATGCAGGTCAGTGCGCTTGCCCGCGGTCTTGGCGCTCAGCGACTTGCGCGGCGACGCCGGGGCTGCACGGGCGGCAGTCTTTTTGCGGGCGGGCAC
>JALRBB010000141.1 GCA_023257915.1 Quisquiliibacterium sp.
GTGCCGGCCTGCCCGGTCGACTGCATCCGGATGATCGAAGATCCTGCACATCCGACCTGGGGTGATGACGATATGGGCAAGGCCCGCGATCGCCATCGCCGGCGTGGGCTACGCCTGGAGCGCGAGCGACTGCTCGAACAAAGGCGGCTGGAACGCAAGGCAGTGTCCAAACTCGCCTCGCTCGAGCGAGAACCGACTGACGACAGCACTCAGCGCAAGAAGGCCGTGATCGAAGCGGCAATCCGCAAAGCACGCGAGCGTCTGGCCGCCAGCGCAGCGCCCGACGGAAGCAGTGCGAAGCGAACATGAATCCGCAAAAGCGCCATGCGATTTTTTCCTGCCTGCGCGAGCTGAACCCGGCTCCGACGACCGAGCTCGAGTACTCGACACCGTTTGAGTTGCTGGTGGCGGTACTGCTATCGGCCCAGGCTACCGACCGCAGCGTCAACATCGCGACCCGACGCCTGTTCGCGCGAGCCAATACGCCGCAGGCGATCCTTGAACTCGGGCTGGAAAATCTGACACGCGAGATACAGACCATCGGCCTGTATCGCTCCAAGGCTCGACACCTGATCGAAACCTGCCAGCTGCTGCTCGAGCGACATCAGGGCGAGGTGCCGCGTAGCCGCGAGGCCCTGGAGGCGCTGCCGGGGGTCGGCAGAAAGACCGCCAACGTGGTTCTGAACACCGCATTCGGTGAGCCGACGATCGCCGTCGACACGCATATCTTCCGGGTGTCGAACCGAACCGGGATCGCCCCGGGCAAAACACCCATGCAGGTCGAGCAGCGGCTTGTGAAGCTGGTTCCGGCCGAGTTCCGTCAGGATGCGCATCACTGGCTGATCCTGCACGGGCGTTATGTGTGCAAGGCCCGCAAGCCCGAGTGCTGGCGTTGTCCGATCGCGCAGTGGTGCGAATTCAAACCCAAGAGCCCGGAGCCCAAGCGTGTTTGATCCGTCACAAGCCGACGTACGCCGATTTTTCTGCGAATGCTGGCGCAAGCACCGCGCCGCCGAACCGCTGACCCCGCTGGAGGCGATCGCGCTCGACTGGGTGCTCGAACACCCTGAATATCATCAGGATCTGGCCGACGTGCAGCGTGCGCTCGAGGCCGACTATCAGGTCGAGCAAGGCCGCACCAATCCCTTCCTGCATCTGTCGATGCATCTGGCGATCGCCGAGCAACTGTCGATCGACCAGCCGCCCGGAATCCGCGGGGCGCATGATGCGCTCGCGGCAAGGACCGGCGATCCGCATGCGGCCGCCCACGAGATCATGGAGTGCCTCGGCGAGATCGTCTGGCGCTCACAGCGCGATCGGCTGCCACCGGACTCGGCAGCCTACATCGACTGCATTCGACGCAGAACATCGGCCCGGAGTGGCCGCTGAGCCGGCGCTGACCGACCGCTGCGCGGCAAATCGGCCCCGATTTCCCGCTTCCCCGGGCACCGGTATCTGTTAACCTTCGGGTCCAGCCCGACCACTCTCGCGGTTCCGTGGCAATCGTGTCCCAGCAGTCAGCGATCCGCCCTTCGGCGGGTTCCCGTCAACAAGCTGCAACACCCTTTCAGCCATGTTCCAAAACCTGATTCCGCGCGAAGGAAAATTCTTCGAACTGTTCGAACAGCATGCGGCGCTGATTGCCCAGGGTGGGCGTGAGCTGGCCACGCTGATGGAAAACTACGGCGACGCCGAACTGCGCCAGAGCAGTATCGAGGCCATTGATCGCTATGAGCGCTCCGCCGACAAGATCACACACGAGACAGTGCTGCTGCTGCACAAAACGTTCGTCACGCCCTTCGACCGTGAAAGCATCCATGGCCTGATCACACGGATGGACGACATCCTTGACCTGATCCAGGACGTGGCCGAGTCGGCGATGCTGTATGACCTGCAGCGCATCACCCCGGAAACACACCAGCTCGCCGAGCTGAACCAGATGTGCTGCGATCGAGTCAAAACCACGATCGGCATGCTGCGCGACATGAACAATGCCGAGGCGATCCTGCGTCTGTGCACCGAAATCGACCGGCTCGAATCCGATGCCGACAGGGTCATGCGCTCGGCCATGTCGAAACTGTTCCGCGACGAGGCCGACGTGCGCCAGCTGATCAAGCTGAAAGCGATCTACGAGCTGCTCGAGGCGGTGTCCGACAAATGTGAGGACGTCGCCAACCTGATCGAAGGTGTCGTGCTCGAGAACGCCTGAGCAGGACCATCCCGACAGGAAAGCACGATGGCGACTGCCCAGATCACTTTCACGACGCTCGCGGCACTGGTCGCGCTGGCGTTGATTTTCGACTTCATGAACGGTTTCCACGACGCGGCGAACTCGATCGCCACCGTGGTCTCCACCGGCGTGCTCAAACCCTACCAGGCGGTTGCCTGGGCGGCGTTCTTCAATTTCGTCGCGATCTTCATTTTCCAGCTCAAGGTGGCTGCCACCGTGGGCAAGGGAATCGCAGATCCAGCGGTCATCGACCATTACGTGATCTTCGGCGCACTGGTCGGCGCAATCGTCTGGAACGTGATTACCTGGTACTACGGCATTCCGTCGAGCTCGTCCCACGCGCTGATCGGCGGACTGATCGGCGCGACGGTGGCCAAGGTCGGCACCGGCTCGCTGATGATCCCGGGCATCATGAAGACCGCGATCTTTATCATCGTCTCGCCCACGCTTGGCTTTTTGCTCGGTGGG
>JALRBB010000176.1 GCA_023257915.1 Quisquiliibacterium sp.
CGATGAACCGCAGATCGCGCCGAACCCCGCGCAAGCTAGGATCGTGGACATCGACAAGCCAGCCCTTCGATGGCCAAGAAATGCATAGGCCGCTTCATAGAGCTCACGCGACATGCCGGCGCGCGTGACGAAGTTGCCCATCAGCACAAACAAGGGCACCACTGACAGCGTGTACTTGGCAACGTCCAGGACCTCGGAGGCGGTCGACGAAAAAGACGCTTCCCAGGAACGCATCAGGCCCAGACCGACCAGCCCGACCAGCGCCATGCTGAATGCGATCGGCACACGCAGCAGCATCAGCAGGAACATTCCTCCAAACCCGAGCATCGCTTCGAACATGGCTGCTCGCTGCTCAGTGCGCCGGTGTGGACTGGTCGCGGCCGCGCCAGATCAACACCAGATGCATCATCGCGCTGACCGCCAAGGCCAGCGCCACCAGGTAGTGAAAGGGGGCGATGTCGATCAGCAGTTGCGCGGTGGTGTCACCAAACTCTGCCGTGCGAGTAGCACGCTCGAACACCAGCAGCGTCGAACCGGCCAACAACAGCGCGCACAAGCCGTTGGAGAACACATGCTGCAGCGCGCGCGCACGCGCGCCAAGAGCCCGGTCAAGGAGATCGAAAATGACGTGTTCGCTGTACAAGGACGTGAGCGGAAGCGCGAAAAAGATCAGAACCAGCATCAACAGCTCGGTCAGTTCCAGACTGCCCGGCAGCGAGGTATCAAAAAACTTGCGGCCGACCACATCGAAGAAGGTCAGCAGCATCATCGCAAACAGCGACAAGGCCACCAGAACCCCCAGGAATTTTTCCAGCTTTCGCACCCGAGCACCCCGGAAAAAGAACCGGCCGGCGATCAGCCGGCCTTTGAACCTGCAAGCGGCCGGCAAGATGCCAGCCGAAACCCATCGATCACTTCAGCTTGGCAACCTCGGCGCGATACTCCTTGAGCACCTGCTCCGCGTTTTTCAGGCCCTTGGCCTTTGCCGCATCAATCCATTTCTTCTCGAGCGAAGCGGTGCGGGCAGCGACCTCATCGACAAATGCTTTGCTTGCCATGCGCTTGTCCACGCCGTTGGCCTGCATGAACGCGGATCCGCGCCGATCGACCGACTCCCAACCCAGGCCGTAACTGCGTGCTGCAGCTTCGCCCGAAAGCTTCTCGATCGCAGCCTGGTCAGCCTTGGCGATCTTGGCCCAGGTTACCGGGTTCATCACGAACGCAAAGCTGGTGTTGTACAGGCCACCCGGAAAATCTGTGCGATGACGAATCAGCTTTTCGAGCTTGAACGACTCGATGGATTCGGCCGGGAAGAACAGCCCATCCATCACGCCCGACGAAATCAGCTCATAGGAGGCCGGTGCCGGCTTGAGCGTCACGTTGGCGCCCAGCGCCTTGCCAACCTCGTTGACCATGCCGCCGCCGACGCGAAACTTCAGGCCTTGCATATCAGCGATCGATTCGATCGGCCGCTTGGTATTGAACAGGATTCCTGGGCCATGCGTGAACACCGCAAGCACCTTCAGGCCGCGATGCTCATCGATCTTGGCCAGGTACTTCTGATGAATGCGCTGGTAAGCCACCGAGGTCGCCACCGGATCGTCACCGCCGAACGGCAACTCGACCATCTGCGTCAGCAGATAGCGGCCCGGGGTATAGCCATGCACCGAATAGGACACGTCGGCAAGGCCGTCACGCACCGCATCGAAGGTCCGCGGAGGAGGCACCACCGCCTTGGGCAGGATGTTGCACTTGACCCGGCTCGAGGTTGCCTTGGCGACCTCATCGCACCACTTGGCCTGCGTCTGCGACAGCGTATGCGACGGCGGAAGCCAGCTCGAGACCGTCAGCGTAACGTCGGCAGCCTGGGCGCCGACTGCAAGGCTGGCGAGGGCGCCAGCCACGAACCAATGCAATTTCATGGGTGTCTCCGCGTTTTATTCAATGAAACGTCCGAGTATAGCGTCCGGCGCACTGCGAACAAGTGGCGAACTCGACCAGAGTGCAGCCGTGCGACAAAGAAAAAGGCGCACATTGCTGTGCGCCCTAAATGGCAGCTTAGCTGCCTCTCCTCCTCCTCGATATTCGGGACCGGTGACAGGCACCGGACTCGAATCGCGACGCAATGCTAGCCAAATGCCGCCGCGGCGTCCATCGTTTTTTCGATGGCTCCCTGCAGCTTTTTACGCTACGAAATACCGTACACGCAATGTGAAAAACTCGAGCGCCAATTTCCGGCCCAAGGCCGGTTCTACCCAGGAATCAGCGGGTGCGATCGACCCACGCGAGCATTGCAAGCGCGAGGGTGGCCGCAGCCAGCCCCGGGATGCTCGCGGCTAGCCAGGCGGGCCATAGATGCAACAAGCCAAGATGCGCGAACAGGCTGTTCAGAAAATGGAAGGCGACTCCGAGCATGATGCCGGCGAACACCCGATAGCCAACTCCGCCGGCACGCACCTGCATATAGGCAAACGGCAAGGCCAGCGCCATCATCACCAGCGCGGCTAACGGGTAGGTGAGCTTTCTCCACAACGCAATCTCATAGCGATCGGTACGCTGCTGGTTCTCGCGCAAGTGATGCATGTATTGCCATAGCGACCAGATCGACATGCGCTGTGGATTGAGCATCAGCACGCCGAGAATGTCTGGCGTCAACTCGGACAGCCACTCGCGCTCGCCGACCTGGGCTGGGGAAGCGCGTAGCGCCACGGTGTCGCCGGCGACTCTGACCGGCTCGAGCGAGGTCTCACGGATCTGGCTCAATTGCCACCGGTTCGGACCGGTGTACTGCCCGGTCTGCGCGTCGACGATCTGCAACAGCCGAAACTCACGATCGAACTCGAAGATGCGGATCCGATGCAGACTGGTGTCGGGCAGCAATTCCCCCACATTGACGAAGCGCAGGCGCTGCACCTTTCCGCTCTCGTCCTTGATCGTATCGCGCACCCACATCCCCGAGCGCAATTGCCCGCCGACCGTGCCCCCGAGCGCTGCCAGCCGCAGTTTTTGCGCGAGCAGATCGGCCTGTGGAACCAGTACCTCGCCGACCAGGGCGGTCGCCAGCGAAAACCAGATGCCAACCACCGAGATCGCAGCTAGCGCACGTCTGCGGCCCAGGCCCGCGACCCGCATCGCGGTGTAC
>JALRBB010000261.1 GCA_023257915.1 Quisquiliibacterium sp.
GTCTCGATCTTGCGTGCCAGCGCATTGAGTGTGACCAGGTCCGGGCCAAAAATCTTGACCGCGAGATCGCCGCGAACACCGGTCAGCATCTCGGAGACCCGCATCTCGATCGGCTGCGTGAACGAAAAGCCAATGCCGGGAAAATTTTCCATCACGCCGCGCAGTTGTTCGAGCAACCATGGCTTGTCCGGATTGCGCCACTGCGCAAGCGGCGCGAGCACCATGAACACATCAGTCTGATTCAGCCCCATCGGGTCAAGACCGAGTTCATCGGAACCCGAACGCGCAACGATGCTGCGCACTTCCGGCACCGCGGCCAGGATCGCCTTTTGCACCTGCAGATTGCTGCGCACCGACTCGTCCAGTCCGATCGACGGCAGCTTCTCGAGCTGCATGATCACGTCGCCCTCGTCGAGCGTCGGCATGAAGGTCTTGCCGACCGCCGAATACGCGAGGCCGGCCAGCGCCAGTGCCGCAATCGCCAAGGCCAGTACGGTACGCGGACAGGCGAGTGCGCGCGCCAGCAGCGGTGCGTACAGGCGATCGAGCATGCGCACCAGCCACGGATCAGCATGCGCGCCAGGTCGCAACAGCAACGACGACAAGACCGGCACCAGCGTAAGCGACAGCAGCAGGGACGCCGACAGCGCAAACACGATCGCCAGCGCAACCGGCGAGAACAGCTTGCCTTCGAGCCCCTGCAGCGTCAGCAGCGGCAGAAACACGATGATGATGATCGAGATGCCGGAGGTGACCGGCGCTGCAACCTCGACGACCGCCCGGTAGACCGTAGCGATCCGCGCGTGCCGGTCCTGCGCCTTTTGCGTCGCAAGCCGTGACGTGACGTTTTCGACGACCACCACCGCCGAGTCGACCAGCATGCCGATCGCGACCGCAAGGCCGCCCAGGCTCATCAGGTTCGCCGACATGCCGCTGTAGCGCATCAGAAGAAACGACCCGAGCACCGCCATTGGCAGTGTCGCGGCGACGACAATCGCTGCGCGCAAGCTTCCCAGAAACGCGAGCAACAGCACCAGAACCAGCGCGACCGCCTCGAACAGCGCCTTGCCGACGGTGCCGACTGCGCGATCGACCAGCGCGCCGCGGTCATAGAACACCTCGGTGCGCACGCCGGTCGGCAGGCTCGGCTGCAGCTGTGCGAGCCGCTCACGCACCGACTCCACCAGCTGGCGCGCGTTCGTGCCGCGCAGCCCAAGCACCAGGCCCTGCACCGCCTCGGCCTGGCCATCGCGCGTGACGGCGCCATAGCGGGTCAGGCTGCCGATGCGCACCTGCGCGACATCGCCGACCCGCACCGGCACACCAGCTCGCATCGCGACCACGATCTCACGCACGTCCCGCAGCGTATGCACGCTGCCCTCGGTACGCACCAGCAGCGCCTCTTCACCCTCGGCGATGCGCCCGGCACCATCATTGCGGTTGTTGTGTGCCAACGCATCGCGCAGCACATCGATGCCAAGCCCGCGCGCCTGCAGCGCCGCCTCGTTGGGCACCACTTCGAATGCACGCGCATGCCCGCCCAGCGAGTTGACGTCGGCCACGCCGGGGATCGTGCGCAGGGCCGGCCGGATTACCCAGTCGAGCAGACTGCGTCGCTCGGTCAACGACAGCTCCCCGCCCTCGATCGTGAACATGAACATCTCGCCAAGCGGCGTGGTGATCGGTGCGAGCCCACCAGTGACACCCGCGGGCATCTCCGGCAGCACCCCGTTGAGCCGCTCGGTCACCTGCTGGCGGGCCCAGTAAATATCGGTGGCATCGTCGAAATCGATCGTCAAATCGGCGATCGCGTACTTCGACACCGAGCGCAGCATCTTCTGGTTCGGGATGCCGAGCATCGCCAGCTCGATCGGCGCAACGATCCGCGACTCGACCTCCTCGGGAGTCATGCCCGGCGCCTTCATGATGATCTTGACCTGCGCAGGCGACACATCCGGAAACGCATCGATCGGCAGGCTGCGCAGCGCGAGCAACCCGCTGCCGGCCAGCGCCAGCGCCAGCACGCCCACCAGCAGGCGCGCACGCAGTGAAAACTCGACGATTTTCGCGAGCATCAGAGATCACCGCCGCCAAGCAATGCCGCCTTGAGTGCGGCGTTACCGGTCACCACGATCCGTGTGCCATCCGGCAAGCTGGCTACGATCTGACTGTCGGCAAAACCCGTGTGCAGCAGCTCGACACGAACCGCGCGCACCTGCTCACGCTCCTCGATGAACAGATACGCCGCCCCGGCGGCACGGACCAGTGCCGCATTCGGCACCGAGAACGCCCGTGCACCGGTGGGCAGCGGAATCTGCACGCTGGCCTGCACGAACTCTCCGATACGCAGTCCCCCGGCATCCTCAGCCAGCGCAACCCGCACCGGCACCGTCTGGCTTTGTGGATCGACGCTAGCGCCAACCATCTCGACCACGCCAGCGGCGCGATCGCCGACCCGTACCATCCGCCCTACCTGCACCTGGGCAATGCGATCACGCGGCACATGGATCAGTAGCGCAAGACGGTCGGTACGTGCGATCCGGAACAGGGCCGTCATTGGTTCAACACGCTGACCAGGAACCACCTCGCGCGCGATCACCACGCCATCAACCGGTGCGTGCAATTCAAGCCCGAGTGGCACGGCAGCGCCGCGCAGCAGCGCGGCAATCGAGCTGTCGTTCAGCCCAGCCATCGCCAGCAGCTGGCGGGCCTCGGTGAGCGCAGCGCGAGTTTCGCGTGCCTGCGCCAGCGCAGCCTCCATCCGGCTACGCGAAATGACACCTGCGTCGAGCAGCTCTCGGTCACGAGCCAGCGTGGACTCGGCAAGCTCGGCCTGCGCCTGCGCCTGCAACAACGCGCGGCGGGCGTGCGCAAGATCCGGACTGGCCAGTGAGGCGAGCAGCTGGCCGCGTCGCACCCGGTCACCGGGCGCGACCATCACACGCTCGACTAAGGCACCAACGGCGGCGCTGACCAGGTGCATCCGATCCGGCGAAACCGTCACTTCGGCGGCCAGTCCGTCCAGGCTGGCTGAGCGCGCCGGGCCAAGCGGCGCGAAACGCACGCCGAGCGCGCGAGCCTGCTCGGCGCTGACCGTCGAAGGCGGTTTGTCTTGCGCGGCGCTTGCCGGCTCGGTGATCGACGAGGCTGCGATGAACGACAGCGCAACGATCCGCAGGAAAACAATAGTCGGGCGACGCATCGGCTCGCTCCCGGCGCACCACACAGCGGCACGCCAACGATTCTCATCAATCACCGCGCCGGCGAACTGGTCGCGACGACGCGGCATCCAGGGAAGAATCTAGAGCGAAGCCGGTGGCGCGCGCGCCCGCGCCAGCAGCGGCGGTGCAGAAACCCGCAGCACCAGCGAGTCGGGCAGCGGCGCAGAGCCAGGCAAGACCTCAAGCGACGCCAGCCGGTGCGCCGGCACGGCCGCTTGTTCGGCGACCGGCTTGTCGGCGACCGCCAGGCTGTCATCGCGGCGCACCTCAGGCGGGACGACGACGATGCGTCCAACATCGGTCTGCAGCCCGTGCCCGCCTCCCGGCTCAAACGTCGGCGCGGCATTCAGGTGAATGTGCAGCAGTTCGCCAGTGGCCGGCAGCCGGTTGCCTGCGTGTGCATGCAAAAAGGGCGCAAGCGCCTGCACGACGAACAGCAGCAGGACGACGGTACGGGCAAGAGCTTGGCCGGACATGCAGAAAATAGTAGCACCGCGCAAGACGGCAATCATTCGCGCCAGGGGAATCGGGAGTCGCCTGAATCGCACTCGCCGCAATGCCCAATCCGGTTCCGGAAACTGGGCGAGCGCCCCGCGCTGTCTTGCGTTGGACGCTAACATCCTGGGCGTGCCAGTACCAACCGGCCGGGCGGCAGCATGGCCATCCCGAAAAGCGAACTTCACGATGC
>JALRBB010000262.1 GCA_023257915.1 Quisquiliibacterium sp.
CGCTGGCCAAGCTGTCGGCGGTCGAAATCGTTACAGCACTGCCGACCGGCTCGGTAGCGCCGGTACAAATCGTCGGTGACGTGCAGCTGATGCTCAAGGTCGAAATCGATGTCGCCGCCGAGCGCGAGCGGTTGGGCAAGGAAATTGCCCGGCTAGAGGGCGAGATCCGCAAAGCGCAAGGCAAACTCGGCAATGCGAGTTTCGTCGAGCGCGCGCCGGCCGAAGTGGTCGCACAGGAGCGCGAGCGGCTGGCCGGATTCGAAGCGTCACTGTCCCGGGTTCGCGAGCAGTTCAGCCGACTCGGCTGAACCGGGTCGGTCTCTGGGTGATTCCGGGCCTTGCGTTGGATTGTGCTTTGGGCCGGCCGTGGGTTGGGCTGGGGCTTCTCGCTTGGCAGCAGTGTTCTTGGCGACGGTTGCTTGCACGACACGTCGCGCTGATCCATGTCACCTATTAGCACTCGGACTCCGAACCTCGCCTCGGCCCAAGCCTTCGCGCAGCACACTTCGAGCCGGTGCGAGCCGCTTGGGCGCTCGGGCGGCTTTGGCAAGCCGAGGGCTACCGAAAGCAAACGCTGGGGACCCGTCCTGCCCGGGCGGCGCGCAGCGCCGCACGTGCAGCGCGGGTCAGCGTTTGCGAGGTAGACGAGGGAAGCCCGGCGCAGCCGGGCCGCAGCCTTAGCCGCCCAAGCGGCTCGCACCGGCTCGCGAGAGCGCACAGCGGTTCTAGGACGCGATCCGCACACGCCCGAAGGCGATTACAGCCAGCGACTCGCCCCCGCTCAGGCTGCCTGGGCCAGCGTTGGAGCACTGTCGCGCAGCGTCAGCCTGCGCATATCGCGCTTGTAGCGCAGATCGTCGAAGGGTCTGGCGCGATGCATCGTGCAGCGGTTGTCCCAGATCACCAGGTCATGTTCCCGCCAGGTGTGGCGGTAGACAAACTCGCGCTGGGTCGCATGTTCGGTCAGGTCGCGAATCAGCGACAGCGCCTCGGGGCGCGGCCAGCCGTGAATGGTGCCGATGTGCGAGGACAGGTAGATCGAGCGACGCCCTGAGCCCGGGTGGCGGCGCACCAGCCGCTGCGGCACTGGCGCGAACTGTTCGCGCTCGGCCGGCGTGAACGCGTCGAAACCCAGCAAGGCACGCGAATAAATCAGTGAATGGTCACAGACCAATTGGTCGATGCGACTGCGCATGTCGGCCGGCAGCGCGTCCCAGGCTGCGCGCATGTCGGCGAACTCGGTCTCGCCGCCTTCGGGCGGTATCACCCGCGCATGCAGCATCGAATACTTGGCTGGCGTCGACTTGAAACTGCTGTCGCTGTGCCAAAGCCGGTTGCCAAGGTTAAACATGCGACGCCGGTCGTCGGCCGCCAGGATCGAACCGTCCGTCTCCAGATTGGAGATGTCGACCATCTCGCGATGCTTGAGCCGGTGTCGATGCGCGTCGACCACCGCTGGCGTGTCCTCGAGCGGGCCCAGCGCGGTCGCAAACGCCATCTGCTGGTCATCGTCGATCTGCTGCGCACGCACTACCACCACCGCGAATCGATCCATCGCCGCATCGATCGCCGCGGCCAGTTCCGCCGATGGCGGTTCTCGCAGATCGACACCGAGCACTTCGGCGCAAAACAGCGGATGCAACGGGCGTATGTCCAGTTCCATCGGAGTTCCTCGAATGATGATCCGGATCAGACAGGTCTTGCGAACGCCGAACGCTCGCGCTCGACCGCTTCGCGCACCCAGCAGTCGTCGACATGGTCGTTGACCATGCCCATCGCTTGCATGAATGCGTAGACAGTAGTGGGGCCCACGAAGCTCCAGCCGCGGCGTTTCAGGTCACGCGAGAGCGCCACCGACTGTGGGGACGTGGTGTTTTGGCGCAGGGTCTGCTCGCTGACGCTGGCCGGGCGCGATTGCGCCTCAGGTTCGAACGACCAGAAGTACGCCGCCAGCGACCCTTTTTCGGATGCCAGCTCGCAGGCGCGCCGGGCATTGTTGATCGTCGACTCGATCTTGCCACGATGGCGAACGATACCGGCATCGGCAACAAGCCGAGCGACTTGTGCATCGCCATACCGGGCGATGCGCTCGAAGTCGAACCCCTCGAAGGCGGAGCGAAAGTTCTCGCGCTTGTTCAGGATCGTCAGCCAGGAAAGACCCGACTGGAATCCCTCAAGGCAGATTTTCTCGAACAGCCGAGTGTCGTGCGCAACCGGTCGGCCCCATTCGGTGTCGTGATAACGCACATACAGCGCGGAAGCCGGCGCAGCCCAGAAGCAGCGGCATTTCCCGTCTGCATGTTGCATGAATCTCTCCGAGCGATGGTGAGTTGCGATTTTGCACCGTCGCGCGCTCAGCGAGTGACGCGATTTCCTGCCGTCGAAACATCTCGGCCAGCCCGGACTGGCGCAACCAGCGGCCCACGAGGCCTCAGCGCCCACCCCGAGGTATCCTGATCTCAACAACACGCCACGCTTTCCGATGCCCGATACGATGATCCTTCCCGGCCTGAGCGCCCATGGGCTGGCTTTGCTGGTCATGACCACGATCGTATTCGCGGTGTTCGTCTGGGACCGCATTCCGATCGCCACGGTCTGTCTCGGGGTCCTGGTCGGACTACCGCTGTTCTTTCTCGTCTTCCCATTCTCAGGCCCCGACGGCCCGGTGGACCCCTTCGCACTGTTCTACGGTTTCAGCCATCCGGCACTGCTCG
>JALRBB010000324.1 GCA_023257915.1 Quisquiliibacterium sp.
GTACAGGATCAAGACCTTGATCTGATCCCGTTCCCGGACTGGAAGGAACACTACCCGGCGCTGGTTGAACGCTTCGTGGCGTTCATGGAAAAGCACCGAGCCTGATACAAGCGGGTCGACGCGCGCAGCCCAATCGTGGCTGCGCGCATCAGGCTGCGGACCCAGTTCAACGCGGCTTGAAACCGATCTGCTGCACCACCTTGCCCCAGCTGACGAAGTCACGCTCGAGCAGGTCGGTGAAGAATTTCGGCTGCTCGTTGTGTACCTCCAGCCCCATCGTCTTCATGCGAGCCAGCACTTCGGGGGCCTGGAGGGCACGGTTCACTTCAGCGTTCATCCGCGCCACCACCTTCGGATCAACCCCGGCCGGACCGATGATGCCAAACCAGCCCCCGGAGGTGAATCCCGGAACGGTTTCTGCGAGGGTTGGTACGTCTGGCTTATCCGGCAGGCGCTGCGCCCTGGCGATGCCCAGCATCCGCACCTTGTTGCCTTCGACCAGCGGCAGCAACGAGATGTAGGACGACAGCGTCGCATTGATGCCGCCACCGATGATCTGCGTGAACACCTCGCCCATGCTGCGATGCGAGACGTGCAGATATTCAAAGCCGGCCATCAGGCGAAACTGCTCGGTCGCAAAGTGCAGAAAAGCGCCTTCACCATTCGTGCCGAAGGTGAGCTTGCCCGGGTTGGCCTTGCCATAGTCGACCAGGTCCTTGACGGTCTTGAATGGCGTGTCGTTTCCGACCGCCAGGCCGAGGAAGTTGGACGCCATCATCGCGATCGGCGTGAAGTCTTTGCGCGAATCGTAATTGACCTTCGCGTACGCAAGCGGCACGACCACCATGTTGCCGCCCTGCCCGCAACCGAAGTTATAGCCATCGTTGGGCGATTGCTTGATCAGCACCAGACCGAGCTGGCCGGCGGCTCCAGGACGATTTTCGATGACCACCGGTTGCCCCAGCCGCTCAGTGAGCTTCGGGGCGATCAGGCGCGACAGGATGTCGCAGCTGTCGCCGGCAGCCGCCGGAATGATGATCTTGATCGGTTTGCTGGGCCAGGTATCGGCCTGCGCATGACCTGCGATCAGCCCCAACCCCGCCATCGAGGTCAGCACGAAGGCCGCGCGTGACAGAACCTTGCCAAAGGTCTTTTCTGCTTGCATTGTCTCCCCCTTTAATTATTCGAAGCGCGTCAACAAGCCGGTGGCTTGAGCCTCATGATTCTTTGCTCAAGCGCAGCAAGACGGAATCACCGCGGCAGGATAGATTTCCAGCCTACGGACGCGCTCAGAAACCTACCGGGACACCGGCCGGCCGAGCGGAATCGGCGACGTTTATATTTCGGTCATCGTTGCGAGGGGTGCAAGGCGCGTTTGCGCCATCTCCTCAAAACAAGATTCAGCCCGGAGGCCACCAACATGCGACTCGGCTATTTCACGATGCCCCTGCACCCGCTCGAGCGGGTCGTCACCGAAACCCTGCAGGAAGACCGGGACGCGATCATTCTGGCCGACCAACTGGGTTTTCATGACGCGTTCGTCGGCGAGCACCTGACCGACATCGCTGAAAACGTGACCAGCAGCATGATCTTTCTGGCCACGCTGATCGGCGACACCAAACAGATCAAGCTCGGCACTGGCACCTCGAACCTGTCGCATTCGCATCCGACACTGATTGCCTCGCATGCGGCGATGTTCGATCACCTGGCCAAGGGGCGTTTCATCCTGGGCATCAGCCCGGGCGCGCTCGCGTCGGACGCCGAGGCCCTGGGCATCCTGAACGAAGATCGCAACAAGATGTTTGCCGAGGCGATCGACGTGATTCTGGCGATCTGGGAGCGCAGCGCACCGTACGATATCGACTTTCCGGACAATCGCTTCAAGGTCACCACCCGCACCACGCAACGCCCGGAGATCGGTCGCGGCGAGCTGATGAAGCCCTACCAGAGCCCGCGCCCAGAGATCGTCGGCACCGTGGTGGCACCGGGCTCGCGCGGGGTCGAGCTGATGGGCCGGCGCGACTTTCATCCGATGTCGGCGAACTTCCTGCTGGACCACTGGCTGCCGAGCCACTGGACGAACTACGCAGCGGGCAAGACCGCGGTGGAGCAACCCGCGGATCGCGACCAGTGGCGTATCGCGCGCACCGTGTTCGTTGCCGATGACCAGGCCACCGCGCAGCGCTACGGCAAGGACGATGCCAACAGCCCCTACCGTTACTACTACCGGCAAATGCTGACTAAGATGATGCTGTCCAAGCGGCATGTGATCTTCAAGCGCCATGCCGACGAGGACGACAGCGCGCTGACACTGGAACGGGTGCTCGACGACCTGGTGCTGTGCGGCACAGTCGATCAGGTGGTGGATCAGGTGCTGGCACTGGACGAGTTGACCGGCGGTTTCGGCGAACTGGTCTATGCCGGCATGGACCAGGTGGATCCGGCGCTGTCGCGCCGCTCGATGCAGCTGATGGCCGAGCAGGTGATGCCGCGGGTCAATGCTGCGCTGAAGTCCGGGAATCGCACGCCGGCAGCGCAGGCTCGCGCCGCCTGAGCCGGGGTAAAAGGACGGGCTTGCGCCGCAGCGGCACCGACGTGCCGACAATTGGTTATACCAATTTAGGAAACCCGGTAAAATTCCTGGAAACACCCCACTCCAGGAGTTCCGATGTTCCTTGGCAAGCATGTCCGACTGAATCGACTGCTCGGTCCGTCCGGCCGCCTGCTGGCGATCACCGTTGACCATCCGATCACGCGCGGCAATCTGCCGGGGCTGATCGATATCCGCACGACGATGCGCAATGTCGTCGAAGGCGGTCCGGATGCGATCACGATGCAAAAAGGCATCGCCGAGCGCATCTTCCCCGAGTACGCGGGGCGCGCCGCGCTGATCATGAAAGCCAGCGCCTATTCGATCCCGTACAAGCATGACGACACCCAACTCGCCGATGTCGAAGAGGCGGTGCGCCTTGGCGCCGACGCGATTTCGGTCGGCTGCATTGTCGGTGGCCCGGAGCAGGCCACACAGTTGACGATGCTCTCGCGCATCGCCAAGGAGGCCGCGTCGATGGGGATGCCACTGGTTGCGCACATCTACCCCAAGGGCTCGATGATCAAGGACCAGCACGACGCGAAGGCGGTTGCCTACGCGGTGCGCTGCGGTGCCGAGATCGGGGTGGACATCATCAAGACCTTGTGGACCGGCTCGGCAGAGAGCTTTCGCTCGGTGGTCGAGGCCTGTCCGTCGATGGTCGCGCTCGCCGGTGGCGAGATGGGGGAAACCCTGGAGGACTATCTGCGCATGACCCGCGAGGCACTGGACGTGGGCCTGGGCGGCGTCACCTACGGCCGCTTCGTCTGGCAGCATCCGCACACCAGCGCGGTGATCCGGGCGCTCAATGCACTGATCCATGGCAACGCCAGCGTCGAGCAGTCGCTGCAGGTCTACGAACAGGCGGTCGCGAGCACCGCTGCCGCCCGATGAAGGCCGCGGTTCTGCGCGCGCCGAACGATCTGGCGCTGACGACCATCCCGACTCCGCAGGCGGGGCCGGGCGAACTGGTCCTGCGCATGCGCGCCGCCGCGGTCTGCGGCACCGACATGCGCATTCTCACTGGCAAGAAGACCAAAGGTGTGCGCTTTCCATCGGTGATCGGGCATGAGTTTGCTGGCGAGGTCGTTGACGTCGGCACCGGTGTCGCGGCGTTCCGCACTGGCGACCGAGTTTGTGTCGATCCAGTCATCCCATGCCGCGCCTGCGCGTATTGCAAGGCCAGCCGCGAAAACGTCTGCCTGAACCGGCAGGCGATCGGCTATGAATTCGACGGCGGGTTTGCCGAGTACGTACGCATTCCGGCGATCGCGCTACAGGCCGGCAATGTGTTTCGCATTCCGCAAGGCATGAGCTTCGAGGCGGCCGCGCTTGCCGAGCCGCTCGCCTGCTGCGTGAACGGACAGCGCAATGCGCAGGTGCAGCTAGGCGACTCGGTACTGGTGCTGGGTGCCGGACCGATCGGCTTGATGCATGCGGCGCTTGCGCGTAGCGCCGGGGCACGGCAGGTGATCATCAGCGAACCGAACGCGATGCGCCGTCAGGCCGCCATCGAGCGCGGCGTCGATGCGGTTTGCGACCCGCTCAATGAATCGCTCGAGGCGCTGGTCCATGCGCGCACCGACGGGCTTGGCGTGGATGTCGCGATCCTGGCGATCGGCGTGCCGGCCCTGGCCAACGAGGCGCTGACGCTGGTGCGCAAGGGCGGGCGCGTGAACCTGTTCGCCGGCTTCAGTGCCGGCGCTACCGGCACGATCGACGTCAACCTGATCCACTACAACGAAATACTGGTCAGCGGTGCGAGCGCGCTGACGCGCCGGGACTATGAACTCGCGCTGCATCTGCTGGCTGGCGAGAAGGTTTCCGCGGCGTCGCTGATCACGCATCGCTATGCGGTCGACGAGGCGCTGGGTGCGTTCGAGAAGGCCGCCACCGGACAGGCGCTGAAAGTCGCGCTGATCAACGACTGAGCGCGACATGAGCACGCACGCCGGCGCCCCCTTGCTGCTCGGCATCGACGCCGGCACCAGCGCGATCAAGGTCTGCGCGGTCACGGACGATGGCCGGGTGCTGGCCCGTGCTCAGCGTGCCGTCCCGGTGGTCACCGCCCAGCCCGCGTGGGCCGAAATCGACCTGGAGCTTTACTGGTCGCTGTGCTGCGAGGCGATCCGCGAGATTGCTGTGCAACATGGCCCGGCGATCATCGGCGTCGGGCTGGCAACGACTTGCCCGACCACGATCCTGCTCGATGCGCAGAATCGTCCCTTGCGACCCGGCATCGTGTTCCTCGATGGGCGCGCGCAAGCGTTTCTGGATGCGGTCGTCGGCCCAGACCCGCTCGCCACACTGACAGAAACCGGCAACCGGGCCAGCCCGTCGACCTGCTGGGCGGCCAACCTCGCCTGGGTACGACGACATGAGCCGCAGGTGTGGGCGCAGACCACGCGCGTCGTCACGCTCAATGGTTTTCTGTCGCTGCGACTGGCCGGCGTTCCCGTCATCGATGCAACGCAGGCATCGTATTCCGGGCTGATGGATGTGCGTGAGCCTGAGGCGCGCTGGTCTGATGGGCTGCTCAGGCGCTGGCAGATCGACGCCGCCATGCTGCCACCAATCCGGCCCGCGTTCGAGCGGATCGGCAGCATCAGTGCGCCGGCCGCTGCTCAGACCGGCCTGAGAGCCGGCCTGCCCCTGGCCCCTGGCGCCGCCGACACCGCCTGCGCAGCGTTTGCGGTCGGCATGCGGGAGGCCGGCGAGGCCTTCGAGTCGGTCGGCACCTCCGGGGTGATCACTTTTTGTCTCGATGAAGCCCGCTTCGAGCCGAACTTTTTGCACCGTCATCACGTTGTTCCAGGACGCTGGCTGGCGCATGGCGCGATGTCCACGCTGGGCGGTGCCTTCGGTTGGCTGCAAGGCAAGGTCTGGCCCGAGGTGCAGTCGCTCGCCGAACTTGAGCAGATGGCGATGCAGTCGCTGCCAGGCGCCAATGGGCTGATTTTTCTGCCCTATCTGGCTGGTGAGCGCAGTCCGATCTGGGACGCCGGTGCCAGTGCGGCCTGGCTCGGCCTTCGCCTGCATCACACACGCGCCGACATGGTGCGTGCGGTATTTGAGGGTGGCGCGCTCGCGTTGCGCCAGATTCTGTTGCGCGCGCATGCACACTGGGGCTGGCAGCCCACCGGGCTGGTCGGTGTCGGTGGTGGCGCCAGAAGTCGTTTCTGGGCCCAGATCAAGGCCGATGTCCTTGGCCTGGACTATCAGATGGCAAGCTCCACCGACGCCAGCGCGATCGGCGCAGCGCTGCTCGGTGCGATCGCCGCGGGCGTCTATGCCTCGGCACAGGATCCGGCTCTGCCCAGGCTGCGCCTGGACGACGCGGTGATCAGGCCCGGAGCGCTCGAGCGGCGTGACATCTACGCCCGACGCTTTGCAGTCTACGATCGGCTTTATCCGGCGCTGGTCGACGCGATGCATCAGTTGGACGACTCGCGGGCGTGACCGACGGTAGTGATCCGCTCCTGACGCGACTGATCGAGGTTGCGATGCGCACCCGCCCCGATGCCGCGGGGCGCTTCAGGCTGCCGACCGAACGCGAGCTTGCCGAGCAACTGCAGGTGCAGCGCCCCACGGTGCGTGATCGCCTCAAGGTGCTCGAAACCCTCGGACTGGTTCGCAGACAGCAAGGAAGCGGCACCTACCTGGCCTTGCCCGACGCCGGTTTTCTGCAGTTTCATTTCGACCTGGCCCTAAAGCTTGGGCAGTTGCCGCTCGCGCAGATTCAAGACGCCATGGAACTGATCAGCTTGCAGTTGGCCGCAAGCGCGGCGATCCGGGCGAGCGACGAGGACATGAGCCTGCTTCAAGCTGCGGCCGAGGCCATCGGCAACGAAAGTCAGCCGCAGGACTTTATCGACGCACAGTTCCACTTCCATGCGAGCCTGGCGCGCGCCTGCCACAACCCGGTACTGACGCTCCTGATCGACGCGCTGGCCGGCGTGATCCGGCAGGTTCTCGCACAGCGCAGCGCAATGCTCGCGCAAGTGGCTGGCGCCCGCGCTCGCAACGCCATAGCCTACCAATCACTCACACAGGCGATCCGCGATCGCGAGCCGGATGCGGCACGCGACGCGATGCAGGAGTGCCATGCCAGTTGGCGGCGCGAAGCGGCGAAGATTTCCCTGCTGGATCCCGGCTGACCAGATGGATCGGGCTGAACTGATCGGGTGACTAACGATGGCTAATCAATCATCGCGTCAAAAGGCCGCTTCTCGCCGAAACACCGCCAACGCGGCGCGAAAATAGCCTGCCAGCCAAGGCCGTGCTGCACCATGGATCACCACCTGTCCGCGCAAGATCGGCAGGTTCTCGGCAAGAGCCTGCGAGCCGACCTTCAGCACAACGCGGTACACGGCATGCTCGGGGACCAATGCTTTCGCATGCTCGCGCACTGGCAAGGCTCCGCCCCGGGTCGAGGCAAGCATTGCCTCGGACAACTCGTGCGTCGCATCCGGATCGATGCTTTCGACCATCACCTCCAGGCTGCCGGGGTTTCCCGATTCCGCGTAGAACATTCCCTTGTCGCCAATGGCCAAGCACTGGATATCGGCCTCGGACAGATAGGTCTCCACCCGCCACCCGTCTGGGGCGATCAGTTCACCAAGTTTCTCGTTCTTGCCGACCCAGTCGCCGGCCACCATGTCGGGGTTGTTGAAATACACCACCCCTGCAAACGGGGCTTTCATCAGATACTGAAGACGCTGTCGCTCGACGCCCTGCAGCTCCGCCTCGACCTTCGCACGTTGGGCTTCGATGACCTGCTGCTGATCGCGCAAGCGTGGGTCGACTCCGGTGGCAACCGCTTGCCAGGCGAGACTGCCCGAGCGTGCTGAAAGAGCCTGCTGCTGATAGCGCAAATCGAGTTGTTCCAGACGCACCAGCACCGTCTGTGCGGAGACTTTCGTCCCGTCGACGACTGGCAGCGCGCTGATCCGGGCGCCGCCAGGCGCAACCAGCGGATAGGACTGTACCGGCTTGAGCACTGCCTGGCCGGCGATACGGGTGTCCCAGGGCAGGAAGATCGCCACCAAAAACATCAGTAATAGCCCGAGCGTGCGCCGTCCACGCGCCGAACTGAGCAAACCAGGCAGCAACGGCCGCCAGGCCTTCAACTCGTGAAGTATCGGTACGACGATAAACCATCCGAGTTCGACGGCGCCGAGGACCGGACCAAGCGGCTTCGGAAACACCGAGTACACCAGCAACGCGATTCCACCAAAGACCAGGAAACGGTAGATCCAGGTGCCGTACGCAAACACGATCAGCCAGCGCTGACGACGCGCCGGTAATTGCTCCGGCGGCGGCACATTTGCACCAAACAGCCATTCACGCAGCCGCCAACGCCCCAGGGCAAAGGCTCGCGCATGCAGATTTGGCATATCGAGCCAGTCCATCAACAGGAAATACCCGTCAAAACGCATGAACGGAGAGGCATTGATCAGCAGGGTCGACACCCAGGTGGTACTAGCCAGCAGAAACATGCCGCTGCGTAGCGCGCCGTCGGGGAGAACGGCCCAGGCCAATGTGGCCCAGGCC
>JALRBB010000557.1 GCA_023257915.1 Quisquiliibacterium sp.
GCGACTCGGGAGCCAAGACGGTCGAAGAGTTGCATGAAGACATCGGGCTGGGCAAGCGGCTTGCGCCGGTGGTCGCCCGCACGATCGCACTACTGCTCGGCAACAAGCCGGCGGCCGCCGCACTGATCGTGCCGGAGCCCGCTCCCATCCTGGTGCACGGCACCGAGGGCTCGGCGGTGCAGTACTCGAATTGCTGCTATCCGCTACCCGGCGATGCAGTGGTCGGCCATCTGCGCGGCGGACACGGCTTGGTGCTGCACCGCGGCGACTGCGAAAGTGCGGTGCGCCAACGAGCGCGCGACGCCGAGCGCTGGGTCGACATCGAGTGGGCGGACGACATGAAGGGGCTGCATCGCTGCGCAGTCGAACTGCAGGTGTCCGACGAGCGCGGCGTGCTGGGCAAGGTTGCGGCTGAATTTGCCGCCTCCGAGGCCAACATCGTCCATGTGTCGATGGAAGACGGTGACCAGCGCACCGCTGTGCTTCGCTTCGTGATCCAGGTCCGCGATCGGGTGCATCTGGCGCAGGTGATCCGTAACGCGCGCAAACTGCCGGAAGTCAGGCGAGTCAACCGAACCTGAGCAGCGCCCGGCCTCTGACCTGCAATCGCCCCTTAATCGATCGGGTCGTACGCCACCTGCAGCACTTCGAGCTCGTCGACTCCCGCCGGTGTGCGCAAGCTCAAGACATCCCCCTCGCGCGACCTCATCAACGCCTTAGCCACCGGCGAGATCCAGCTGACCCTTCCCCGCAAGGGATCGACCTCGTCGATGCCGACGATTGTGATGCGTTCTTCCTGTTCGCCATTGCGCAGATAGGTTACCGTCGCCCCGAAGAACACTTGATCGAGTCCGACCTGACGCGCCGGGTCGACGACCTCGGCAATATCCAACCGCTTGGTCAGGAAGCGGATGCGTCGGTCGATCTCGCGTAGGCGTCGCTTGCCATAGATGTAGTCGCCGTTTTCGGAGCGGTCGCCGTTGGAGGCCGCCCACGACACGGTGCGCACCACCTCTGGACGTTCAACATCGATCAGATGGAGCAATTCGGCCCGAAGTCGGGCGTGACCGGCTGGGGTGATGTAATTCTTGCTGACCGGAGGAGTCTGCGGCTGCGGGGCATCCAGGTCGTCGTCATCGGAGTCCCCCTCGCGCACGAAAGCCTTGTTCATGCTGGCCTCCGTGCGGCTGCCAACTTCAGAGCGACCACCTCTGAGCCAGCTCCCTGGCGGCGCCCCAAAGGCATCGAGCAGTCTCGCAAGCGACCGGCAGCCGCGCTCAGGCGCCCGCGATCGACATCTGGTCGATCAACACCGATCCGGTGCGCTTGGTGCCGCGCTGAATCACGTCGCTGCCGACCGCCACGATGCCCATGAACATGTCGCGCAAATTCCCGGCGATGGTGATTTCTTCGACCGGGTAGCGAATGCGTCCGCCCTCCACCCAGTAGCCGCAGGCGCCGCGAGAATAGTCACCGGTGACGTAGTTGACGCCCTGCCCGAGCAGTTCGGTCACCAGCAAACCGGTTCCCATGCGTTCGATCATCGCGGGCAGATCATCAAGCTGCCGGGTCAGGCGGCTGGTCAGGCTGAGGTTGTGCGTGCCGCCGGCATTCCCCGTGGTCTTCATGCCCAGCTTGCGCGCCGAGTAGGTCGACAAAAAATAGCCGTTCAAGCGTCCGCCAGCGACGACCGTACGCCGTTGCGTGGCAACGCCCTCGCTGTCGAAGGCCGAGCTGCCGGTTTCTGAAGGAATATGCGGGTCTTCCACGATATCGAGATGCGGCGCGAACACGTCCCGCCCCAGCGAATCGACCAAAAAGCTGGTCCGCCGATACAAGGCACCGCCGCTGGTGGCCTGAACGAAATGTCCGAGCAAGCCGCAAGCCAACGGCGACTCGAACAGCACCGGCACCTTGCGAGTGGACAGGCTGCGAGCGCCGAGCCGCGATAACGCCCGCTCCGCTGCGTAACGCCCGAGCTTTTCCGGATCGGAGAGCCGAGCCGGAACCGGCGACGAGGAATACC
>JALRBB010000048.1 GCA_023257915.1 Quisquiliibacterium sp.
GCTCTTGCTTGTCCCAGCCGCTTGCGCGCTGCAGTGCGCGCGCCCAGGTCGCGCGCATCGATTGAGCCTGGTCACGACCCATGGTCGGCTCGAAAATCCGCTGGGCCTGCCAGTGACTCGCGACATCGGACTCAGACGACCAGTAACCCGTTGCCAGACCGGCCAGATAGGCAGCGCCAAGGGCCGTGGTCTCGGTGACTTTGGGTCTCACGACAGGCACGCCGAGCAGGTCGGCCTGGAACTGCATCAACAAGTCGTTGGCGCTGGCGCCGCCGTCCACGCGCAGCTCGGTCAATGCACGAGCGCTGTCGTTTTGCATCGACTCCAGCACATCGGCGCTCTGGAACGCGATGGCTTCGAGCGTCGCACGCGCGATGTGGGCGCGGTTGCTGCCGCGGCTCAGCCCGACCAGTGTGCCACGTGCCCATGCATCCCAGTGCGGCGCGCCAAGACCGGTGAAGGCCGGAACGAAGAACACGCCGCCGTTGTCGGGAACGCTGACGGCGAGTGCCTCGACGTCGGACGAACGCTCGATGATTCCGAGCCCGTCGCGAAGCCACTGCACAGCGGCGCCCGCGACGAAGACACTACCTTCCAGCGCGTATTGCAACGGTCCTGTCACGCCGTTGCGCGCGGTACGCCATGCGATCGTGCTGAGTAGCCGGTGGCGTGAGTGCAGCGGCGCATGCCCGGTGTTCATCAGCAAAAAGCAGCCGGTGCCGTAGGTGTTCTTGGCCATTCCCGGCGTAAAGCAGGCCTGCCCGAACAAGGCGGCCTGCTGGTCGCCGGCAATGCCGGTGATCGGAATTCGTGCATCGCCAATAACGGCATGGCCGATGCCGGTGCACGAGGAGTCGACCACATCGGGCAGGCAGGCGCGCGGCACCTGCAGCATCTGCAGCATCGCATCGTCCCATTGGCCGGTCTGCAGCGACAGCATCATGGTTCGGCTCGCGTTGCTGACGTCGGTCACGTGGGCGGCGCCATCGGTGAGCTTCCAGATCAGCCAGCTGTCGACCGTGCCGAAGGCCAGTTCGCCTCGCGTGGCGCGCTCTCGCACACCCGGGAGATTGTCCAGCAGCCAGGCGAGCTTGGTGCCGGAGAAATACGGATCGAGCAGCAAGCCGGTGCGGCGGCTGACTTCGGCTTCGAATCCCTGGGTCTTGAGCTGGGCGCAGCGCTCTGCGGTGCGTCGATCCTGCCAGACGATCGCCGGTGCGACCGGTTCGCCGGTGGCGCGGTCCCACAGCACCGAGGTTTCGCGCTGGTTCGTGATGCCGATCGCGGCAACCTCAGCGGCACTGGCGCCAGCTTTGGTCAGGACTTCGTCGATTGTCGTGCGCTGCGTTTGCCAGATTTCATTCGCGTCGTGTTCGACCCAGCCCGGTCGCGGGAAATGCTGCGTGAACTCGCGCTGGGCGATTGCGACCGGATGGCCATGCTGATCGAACAGGATCGAGCGTGAACTGGTGGTGCCTTGGTCGAGCGAGAGGATGTAGCGGGACATGGTGAGGGTCTGTGCGAGTGCCAACTTGGCTGTCGGCGGGATTGGCAAAGGATGATGACTGGCAATGAATGACGAAAGCGCATTGTCAATGCGCAATGAAATGTCGGCGCTGCTCGCTATGATGGTCAAGGCAGGCTTGCGAAACAAGTGGAGGGCATCATGAGGGCGAAAGAACAGACTCTTGAACATGTACGCATGGCGTTGCTCGAGCGTGCGCGGGCGTTGCGCTCCGAGATCAGCGCCAAGCTGGGTGATGCCGCAACCGATGCCTCCGGATCGGGACGCCAGGGTGACTACGGCGATCAGGCATTTGCCTCGGGAGAAAGCTCGCTGGATCTGGCCGAGGCTGGTCGCGATCTGCAGGAGTTGCGCGGGATCGAGACTGTGGTGTCGGCGATTGATGACGGCCGCTATGGGTCCTGTGTTGATTGCGGCGATCAGATTGCGCTGGCACGACTGCAGGCGCAGCCGCTTGCGATGCGCTGCACGGCTTGTCAGCAACGCGCGGAACGCGCGCGTGGCGAGAGACCGGGGTCGCTTTGAGTGCTGGTCGGTTCAGCCGAAGTGCCCGTGTAGGAACCAGCCTTGCCGGGTTTGGGCGTCGGGAACACGTTCGCGATACAGCCACAGCATTGCGCCGGACTCGTCGCTTGCGATGAAGTAGTCGCGTTGCACCAGGGCGCCGTCCCACCAACCGCTTTCAATGCGTTCCGGACCGGCCAGCAGGGTCAGCGGACCATGCCAGTAGGGACGGTTGCTGCGTTCCGTCAGCGCAAGCGGTCGGGGGAGCAGCCAGATCGGACGAGGCAGCGCGTGCTCGGTGGTGCGCTGTCCTGACGGGCCGAGTGTGGCCATGTCGTCGACCGCTTCGGCACGCCATGCAGATTCAGGGCGATGGTCCTGCACCAGCAGCAAGCGCTGGACCTGGTCGTGACCCAGGCGGGCGCCCAGGCGCTCGATCAGTCTTCCCAGGCTTTCATGCATCGAGGCGGGCACCGGAAACAATTCTTCGTTGCCCGCAGCCAGCGGATGAATCTGCTCGCAGTGCAGCGCCAGCGTGTGTGCCGGCTGGGCGAGCCGGGTGATGGCGAGTCTCTCGCGTAGCAGGCTGCTCAGTCTTTGCGCATCTCGTGTGGGTTCGGCAGCTCTGAGCTCGATGATGGTTGGCGGCAGATCGTCATGCTCGATCCGGATCTGCACAGTGCGGGTTGCCGCATGGCGTGCGCCAAGCCAGCCGGCCAACTGCATCAGCAGCCGCCGTGCGCCGAACAGCAGTCCTTGGGCGTGTTCGACCTGGGCGAGAAGCTCGAGCTTGGCCGAGAAACGCTCCGGTGCGGTGAACCATATTCTGGGATCCGGCTCACGGCCGAGCGCGCGATCGAGTTCGCTGAGCAGATCCTTGCCGAAGCGGCGGGCCAGGCCGGCGCGCGGCAGTTGGACGAGATCACGCAGGTTTGCGATGCCGATGGTCTGCAGGCTGTCCAGGTGTGGTGCGGCGCATTCGAGAACCTCGACCGGTAGTTCGGCCAGTTGCGCATTCATTTGTGCCTGGCCCGCCGTGAGGATGCCGTCGGCATGACGGCAAAACAACCAGGCCGCGGTGGCCGTGGGGGCGCAACCAAGCTGCGCGGAAAACCCGAGTTGCGCGATGCCTTCACGCAGGCGTGCGATCAGAGCATCGCGACCACCGAACAGTCGCAGGCTGGGTTCGA
>JALRBB010000144.1 GCA_023257915.1 Quisquiliibacterium sp.
CTCGACGCCGGCCGCGACCTGCCGACCCGCCTGACCGAGTTGGCACCGCAGCTGGTGTTTATCGCCCTGCACGGCCGCTACGGCGAGGACGGCACCGTGCAGGGAGCGCTTGAGCTGCTTGGCATCCCGTACACCGGCTCCGGTGTGATGGCTTCGGCCATCGCGATGGACAAGGTCTTCACGAAGCGGGTCTGGATCACGCACGGTCTGCCGACTCCGAAATTCGAGGTGGTGCGTCGCGGCGATACGCTGCAGTCGCTGCCGGGCATCCTGGGTCTGCCGCTGATTCTGAAGCCGCCGCACGAGGGCTCGACGATCGGGGTCAGCAAGGTCGAGGATCCGGCCCGGCTGGCCGAAGCGTTCGAGCTAGCCGCACGGTTCGATGACACCGTGCTCGCCGAGCAGTTCATCGCAGGCGCTGAGCTGACCGTGGCCATTCTCGGCAAGGACGAAACCGCGCGCGCGCTGCCAGTCATCGAGATCCGGGCTCCGGGCGGGCAGTACGACTATCACAACAAGTACTTCGGCCAGGAAACCGAGTATCTGTGCCCTGCGCCATTGCCGCCGCAGGTCGCCCTGGCGGTGCAGCAGGCATCGGTGCAGGCCTACCGCGCCCTCGGTTGCGAGGGTTGGGCCCGCGTCGACCTGATGCTCGATGCGGCGCAGCAGCCGTGGTTGCTCGAGATCAACACCTCGCCTGGCATGACCGACCACTCGCTGGTTCCGATGGCGGCACTCGCGCAGGGCATCTCGTACGACGAGCTGGTGCTGTCGGTGCTCGCCGACGCCAGCCTGAAGATTGGGGGCGCGCAATGAACGGGATGAGCCGATGAATCCCTGGCACAACATCCGCCTGCTGCACGCTGGTGCCAACGCGCTGTTCGCGCTTGCGCTGATCGTCATGCTGGTGTCGGCCGGCTGGTGGGCCGTGCATCGTCCGGTGTTTGAGCTGAGTGCGGTGTCGATTGAGCCGCGCGAGGGCTCCGAGCTGCGCTACGTCTCGACGCCGCTGCTGCGCCAGGCTGTGAGTCGCGTATCAGGCAGTTTTTTCACGGTGAACCTCGACTCGGTACGCGCGTCGTTCGAGTCGGTGCCGTGGGTCCGGCGCGCGACTGCGCGCCGCGTCTGGCCGAACCGCTTGCAGATCACGATCGAGGAGCATCGTGCTGTCGCGCAGTGGGGCGACAGCCGTCTGATCAATACCTACGGTGAACTGTTCGCCGCGAATCTGGCCGACGTCGAGGACGGGCCGCCGCTTCCGGAGTTATCCGGACCGCAGGGCAGCCATGCGGCGGTGATCGAGCGCTGGGATGAGCTGCGTCGCTGGCTCGAGCCGGTGGGTCGCCAGCCCACGGTCGTGCGCCTGACGCAGCGCCATGCCTGGACGACCCGCCTGGATGACGGCACCACCTTGTTGCTTGGACGCGACCAGGGGTTGCCGATCGAGACCAGGGTGCGGCGCTGGGTTGGTGCGTCTCAGCGCGTGCAGGCCAGGCTGGCGTCGCGCGCCGAGGTGGTTGACCTGCGCTATCCGAACGGATTCGCCGTGCGCACTGCAGCCCTGGTGGAACCGGAGCCCGGCAAGCCAGGCAAGGCGGTGGGGCACAACAAGACGCTTGGGCAGGTGGGTAACGGCAACAAGGCTGACGCGCTGCCGGTCGGACATCGACGCTGAGCGCGGCACCGAACATGGGCATCGAACGGAAAGCAATGCATGGCTAAGGATTTGAACGATCTGATCGTCGGTCTCGACATCGGCACCTCGAAGATCGTCGCGGTTGTCGCGCAGATGCTGCCCGACGGACGCTACGAAATCATCGGGCTGGGTCAGCATGAATCGCGCGGCCTGAAGAAAGGCGTCGTCGTCAACATCGAATC
>JALRBB010000269.1 GCA_023257915.1 Quisquiliibacterium sp.
CGGCGATGACGGCCTGCGCCTTGCGAAAGCGTTCTGGCCCGGTCCGCTGACGCTGATCGTGCGGCGGCGTGTCGGTGTGCCAGCGTACGCCTGCGGCGGTGAACCCACCGTCGGGCTGCGCTCACCGTCGCATCCGGTCGCTCGCCAGTTGCTCGAAGCATTCACGCGGCTGGGCGGTCATGGCGTGGCTGCACCTTCGGCCAACCGATTCGGCCGGGTCAGTCCGACCACTGCGCAGCATGTCGCCGATGATCTGGGTGATCGGGTGGCGCTGATCGTTGATGGCGGATCCTGCGAAGTCGGCGTGGAATCGACGATCGTCGATGTATCACGCGGCCATGCGGTGCTGCTGCGACCGGGTGGTGTCGACGCCGAGGCCATCGCGCAAGTGCTCGGTCAGGCCCCTGGCGCCGCTGACGCGCAGGCGCCGCGCGCATCCGGAACCCTGGCAGCCCATTACGCGCCGCATACCCCACTTGAGCTGGTCGATCCCGCGCTGCTCGATGCGCGTATTGACGAACTGCTGGCGGACAATGTGAGGCTCGCGGTCTGGTCGCAGCAACGGCCACAACGATCCGGTGCGCAGTTGCGCTGGGAGCAGGCACCCGCTCGGGCGCAGGACTATGCGAGGGTGCTCTACGACATGCTGCGCCGGTTGGATGCATTCGGTGCGGACCGGATGCTGATCGAGGCAGTGCCGTTGTCTGCGCCGTGGGATGCGGTGCGTGACCGGCTTGGCAGGGCAGCGGCAACCTTCGCGGCTTGATCGCGCCGCTGCCGCGTCGGGTGGGTTTTTCGGCGCGTTGGTGATTGCTTGGCTGGATGCTTCAATGAAATTTTCCCCAGGCGGGAGCCTTCAATGATGATGATCGATCTGTTCAGCGATACCAAAACCCGTCCGACGCCGGCGATGCGCGAGGCGATCGCGAATGCCGAAGTCGGCGATGAGCAAAAGTTCGAAGACCCGACCATCAACCGGCTGCGCGAGCGCATCTGCGCGCTGCTCGGCAAGGAAGACGCGGTGTTCCTGCCCTCGGGCACGATGTGCAATGAGATTGCGATCGCGGTGCACTGCCGCCCCGGTGACGAGCTGATCGCCGCGGCCGGTTCGCATGTGGTCGATTACGAGGGGGGCGGGCCGGCCGCACTAGCTGGTGCGATGGTGCGCGCGTTGCCCTCTCAGCCCGGGCTTGTGCCAGGGACCTTCGATGCGGTGGCGATGCGGGCCGCGGTGCGTGGCGACAGCCGCTATTTCCCGACCTCTCGCCTGGTCTGCGTCGAGCAGACCGTGAACACCGCCGGTGGCCGCATCTGGCCGCTCGA
>JALRBB010000320.1 GCA_023257915.1 Quisquiliibacterium sp.
GCAACCGTCAGCTCGAACTCGAGCGGATGTTGACCGAGTCGAATGCTGCAAGCGCAGAACTGCTTGGCAACATCAGCCGGGGCACCAGTGCGATTGCCGAGTTGCGCCAGCGCACGATCCTGCGCGCGCAGGAATATCGCAAGGAGGTGGAGTCGCAGCTCGGGGATTATTCGCGTGAGGTGCAGTCCGATGCCGAGAAGCTGGTCGCAGTCAGGGCCGAGCTGGATCGCATCGAGATTCGCTCGCCGGCCGAGGGTCAGGTGGTCGGGCTGGCGTTCCAGACCGTGGGGGGTGTCGTGCCCCCGGGTCAGAAGCTGATGGATGTGGTTCCTGAGCAGCGCGAACTGCTGCTCGAGGCGCATGTCCCTCCGCACCTGATCGACAAGGTGCGCATCGGACAGCCCGCCGACATCCGGTTCTCGGCCTTCGCGCATTCCCCGACCCTGGTCATCGAAGGCAAGCTGGTGTCAGTGTCGGGCGATCTGCTGGTCGATCCGCAAAATCCGCAAATCCAGTATTACCTCGCGCGGGTGGAAGTCACGCCCGAGGGGATGAAGACGCTGGGGGCGCGCAGAATGCAGCCCGGCATGCCCGCCGAGGTCATCATCAAGACCGGTGAGCGGTCCTTGCTGAAGTATCTGCTGCATCCGTTGACCAAGCGGATCGCCGCATCGCTCAAGGAGGAGTGAGCCGTGAAGATGCTCCGACCGCTGTGCGTAGCGGCTCTGTTGGGCGCGCTTGCCTTGCCAGCCAGTGCCATCGATCTGTCGCAGGCCTATCGTGCAGCGCTGCAGGAAGATGCCACGCTGCGGGCTGCTCGCGCCAACGCGCAAGCCGGGCGCGAGCAGTTGCCGCAGGCGCGGGCTCAGTTGCTGCCCAATGCCGTGCTGAGCGTTGGGCGCAACCGCAATGATCTGACGCGTACCGCACCGAACTTCCTCGGGCAGCCATCTTCGCTGTCCGAGGTGTATCCAAGCTACAACCAAACCTTGCAGGTTCGTCAGCCGATCTATCGCAAGCAATTGTTTGCCGGCTATGAGCAGGCAAAGTTTGCGGTCGAAGATGTCAACGCGGTGCTGGATTTCGAGTTGACCAATGTTGCGGTCAAGGTCGGTGGTGCCTACTTCGAGGCGATGCTCGCGCAAGATCAGCTCGAACTTTTTCGCGCTCAGATTGTGACCAATACCGCGTTGCTCGATGCGGCGCGCAAGGGGTTCGCGGCGGGCTCCGGCACGCGTACCGATATCGACGAGGCGCAGGCAAGGCTTGATCTGGCTCGCGCACAGGCGCTTGAGGCGCAGCAACACGTCGACTTCACCCGTCGGCAGTTGCAGCTGCTAATCAATCAGCCGGTCACCAGTTTGGCCGCGCTGGACCTTGGTCGGCTGCAGTTGCGCTCGCCGCAACCGGTGAACCTGGAGGACTGGGTTCGGATGGCTGAAGATGGCAGCCCGGAGATCCAGGCGCTGCGCGCCAGGCGAGAGGTGGCGCGGCTTGCGGTGGACAAGGCGCGCGGCATGCATTATCCGACTCTGGACGCGGTGGCGCAGTACACCAAGAGCGCCAGCGAGAACGTGCTGAGTCCGAGTACCGAAACCAAGAATTTTTCGCTCGGACTACAACTGCAGCTGCCCTTGTATTCGGGCGGCTATGTCGATTCGGCGGTACGTCAGACGCTGGCGGAACTCGATCGCGCCGAGAACCAGCTCGAGGCGCTGCGCCGTGATCTCGGCGTTCGAGTGCATCGCGAGTTTCGTGGAATCACCGAAGGCATCGAGAAAGTGCATGCCTTCGAGCAGGCTGTGCGCTCGGCCGAGCAGATGGTGAACTCGAGTCGCAAGTCTTACCAGGCCGGTGTTCGTACCCAGCTCGATATTCTGAACGCCGAGCAGCAACGAGTTCAGGCGCTACGTGATCTGGCTCAGGCGCGCTACATGGTGCTTAACTCGCATATCCGGTTGCAGGCACTGGTTGGTGGCGACATGCAGGCCGTGATCGATCAGACCAACGGATTCTTCCGACATTGAACTGTTAAGCTGCATGAGTCTGTGCGTCGGCCGTCGGGGTCGACCAATGCGCTTTGGCGAGGTCCCATGCATATTGATTCTTCCATCTTCAAGGCCTACGACATCCGCGGCATCGTCGATCGCACGCTGACGGTCGATGCGGTGCGCGCGATTGGTCTAGCTTTGGGCAGCCTTGCTCGCCGCCAGGGCATTCAGGAAACCGTGATTGGCCGCGATGGCCGCCTGTCGGGCCCGATGTTGTCGGGTGCGCTGGCCGAAGGGTTTCGCGACGCCGGCGTGTCGGTGATCGACATCGGTCAGGTGACAACGCCAGTGGTTTATTACGCCACCTACGAGCTTGGCACCGGCACCGGGGTTGCGGTCACCGGGAGCCACAATCCGCCCGAGTACAA
>JALRBB010000335.1 GCA_023257915.1 Quisquiliibacterium sp.
GTCTATGCAAGTGGGGAGCAGCCCGACATCGATGCGATGGCGGCGGTGTTCGACGGCTTCGCACGGGTTCGCTACGACGTCGGCGAGTTCGGCAACGGCATGCGCATGAAGCTGGTCGCCAACCTGCTGGTCGCGATCCACAATGTGTCGTCGGCCGAGGCGCTGGTGTTCGCGCAGCGTCTTGGGCTGGACCCAGCCAGGGTCGTCGAGGTGGTCAGCGACGGCGCCGGCTCGTCCCGGATGCTGCAGGTGCGCGGGCCGATGATGGCCACGCGCGGCTGGCAAGATGCCACGATGAAGATCGACGTCTGGGCCAAGGACATGGCAATCATCGGTGAGGCACTAGCCGACCTCGCGGTTCCGGCACCGTTGTTCGCAGCCTGTGTGCCGGTCTATCACGCGGCCAAGGCTCAAGGGCACGCGCTGCACGACACCGCAAGCGTTTATGCAGTGCTTGAGCGTCTGGCCGGCGAAGGGATCTCGGAGTCGGGTCGATGAGCACCCACGGCGCCGATGCGCAACGCGCGCTGCGCAATGTGCTGGGCACCTTTCCGACTGGGGTGACCGTGATCACGACGATGGGGGCGGACGGTCGCCTGATCGGTCTGACCGTCAACAGCTTCAGTTCGGTGTCGCTCGATCCGCCCTTGGTGCTCTGGTCCTTGTCGCGCCGCTCTCCCAGCCTGGAGCAGTTTCCGGTGGGCAAGGCGCATGTGATCCATGTGCTGGCCGACCATCAGGCGCAAATGGCGCTGCAGTTCGCCAATCCGCGGGCCGACAAGTGGGCCGGTGTTGAATACCGGGTGGATGACGACAGTGGTGCACCGACCATTGATGGATGCGTCGCGCGGCTGTTCTGCCAGACCGAAAGCCTGGTCGATGGTGGGGACCATCTGGTCATTCTGAGTCGGGTGACGCGGCATGAGATCAGCGATCGCGCACCGCTGGTGTTTTATCGCGGCGGTTTTCTGAGCTTGGCTGAGCGCAGCACGATCTGAGGGTAGTGCTCGCGCGCTCCGCTCAGGAACAGATCGATCGCGTCGCCGGTTCGGGTCTCGAACGACAACGCGGCGCGTGCGCCGAAGATGTTGTGCCGGACTGCCCAATAGAACATGCTGCCGTGCAGGTTCCAGACCAGTTCGGTTTCCCGCGCCGAGATCGGCCCGGCGAGCTTTAGCTGGGAGTCGGTCAGGAATTCCTGGCGAAACTGGGTGCACATGACCGACAGCAGCTTGCGACGCAGCAGGGCCAGATAGGTGCGATTGAAGCGTTCACCGGCAAGGCCGGCGTACATGTAGATACGAATCCACTCGGGCCGGTAGGTGGTCTTGGCGTAATCCACGTAAAAGCGCATCAGCCGCTCGCGCAAGGTCCGTGACTGGTCTTGCAACAGCACGATCCAGTCGTCGCTGAGGCGCTTCATGAAGACTTCGTCGAACACCGCCTCGATCAGATCCTGCTTGGACGGAAAGTAGCGGTACAGCAGCGGCTGCGAGACGCCGATCCGGCGAGTCAGTTCGCGGGTCTGCACGCCGAAGCCGGCCTCGGCGAAGTACTTGATCGCTGCATCCAGGATCTGCTTGCGCCGGGCGCCGGGCTCGAGCCGGGCGCCGGTGGCCCGCGAGCGGCCGGAGGCTCGTGCCGCCGGCTTCGTCGCCTGAACTGTGCCAAGCGACTTGGAGCGGGCGGCCCCGGGCATCAAACCTTGCCGAGCGCGCGCAGGATGCGTTGCGGCGTGAACGGCTGTGCGGCGACGTTGGCACCAAACGGGGCGAGCGCGTCGTTGATCGCGTTCATGATTGCCGCCGGTGCGCCTGCGGTGCCTGCCTCGCCGGCGCCCTTGGCACCGAGCTCCGAGGTGCGGGTGGGCGTCTCGACGTGGCCGACCTCGATATCGGGCATTTCAGCCGACATGGGCACCAGATAATCGGCCATCGTTCCGTTCTGCAACTGGCCGGATTCGTCGTACACACATTCTTCGAACAGCGCGGCGCCGATGCCCTGTACGATGCCGCCGCGGATCTGCTCGTCGACCAGCATCGGGTTGATGACGGTGCCGCAGTCCTCGACGCACCAGTGCTTGAGCAGCTTGACGAAGCCGGTGTCCAGGTCGACCTCGACCAGTGAAGCCTGAATGCCGTTGGTGAACGTGAAGCCGTACTCGCGCGGCGTGTAGTGGCGCGTGACGGTGAGTTCCGACTGAAAGTTCATCGGCAAGGTGTCCGGGCGGAAGTACGCCACCCGGCCGAGCTCGGACAAGGGCATCTTGTGCTCGCCGGTGGCACGATCCACGATCTGATCGTTCCGCACATCGAGCGTGGCCTTGTCCTGCGACAAGATAGCTGCGGCGATGTCCAGGATGTTCGATTTGAGCGCCTTGCCGGCCTGCAGCACCGCCTCACCGCCGATGCCGGCGCCGCGCGATGCCCAGGTGCCGCCGCCATAGGGCGTGATCGCGGTGTCGCCGGTGACCACACGCACCTTGTCGACGCCGACACCGACCGCGGTGGCCGCGATTTGCGTAAATACTGCCTCGGTTCCCTGACCTTGCTCGGTGACGCTGACCAGCACGTTGATCATGCCGGCCGGATCCAGGCGGATGGTCGCGCCGTCCTGTGCCGAGATGCGCGCACCGCCCACGCCATAAAAGGCCGGCGACGGATTCGTGACTTCGATCATCGCGGCCAGGCCAATGCCACGGTGGATGCCTTTTTCGCGCAGTTGCGCCTGTTCGGCACGCAGCCCGTCGTAGTCCATCGCCGCTAGCAGTTTGTCCAGACACTGATGATGCGACAGCTTCTCGAACTTCAGGCCCGACGGGAAGGTGTACGGATAGGCGTCGTCGGCGATCAGGTTGCGACGCCGGAACTCGGCCGGATCCATTTTCAGGGCGCGGGCCGCCTCATCAACGATGCCTTCGGTGAGCGCAACCGCGATCGGATGGCCGACCGCGCGGTACTGGCAGGTGACGTTCTTGTTCGTGAAGACCACATCCAGGTTGGCGCGGTACTGCTTGTGCTTGTAGGGCCCGCCGGTGAGGTTGACGACCTGATTGCCTTCGATGCCCGAGGTGCGCGGATAGACCGAATACGGGCCGATGCCGGTCAGATCGTCCAGGTCGAAGCCGAGGATGTCACCGTCCTTCGTGCAGGCAATCCGCACCTTCGCGGTGTGTTCGCGCGCATGAATGTCGGTCAGGAAGGACTCCATCCGGTCGGCGATGAACTTGACTGGCCGGCGCAGCATCACTGACAGCGCGGCAGTGGCCATTTCGTCGGCGTAGACATGCACCTTGATGCCAAACGAGCCGCCGACATCCTTGCAGACCACCCGCACGCTGGACTCGGGGATGCCGAGGTGGCGCGAGAAGATGTCCTGCATCATGTTCGGCGCCTGCGTGGCGTGGTACACGGTGATGGAGTGCTCGGCCGGGTTGTAGTCGGCCAGGATCGCGCGCGGTTCGTTCGTGACGCCGGTGTGGCGGGCAAAGTCGTAGGTTTTCTCCAGCACCAGGTCGGCGCTGGCAAAGGCCTCGTCGAAGCCCTCAGTGACCAGTTCGCGATGAAAGCAGATGTTGTCACCCAGTTGCGGATGGATGACCTGCTCGCCTGCGAGCGAAGCGCGCATGTCGGTGACCGCGGGCAGCACATCCCATTCGACCTGCACATGATCGAGCGCGTCCTCGGCCTGGCGGCGGGTTTCGGCGACGATGGCGGCGACCGCCTCACCCTGCCAGCAGGCACGATCGATTGCGATCGCATGCTGCTCGGCGGATTTGATGCCCTTCAGGTGGCCCAGTACGCCGATCCACGGTGTGCAGTATTCGGCCAGGGCACGTCCATCGACCGCGGCGATGATGCCCGGTTGCTTGCGCGCTGCATCCAGGTTCAGGCTGACGATGCGCGCATGGGCATGCGGGCTGCGTACGAACACCACATGGCCCAGGCGCGGTACGCGAATGTCATCCAGATAAGCGCCACGCCCCTGCAACAACTTGCGCGCACCGCTGCGCGGCACGCTTTGCCCGATGTAGCGGGTCGTGGCGGCGGTGTCGGCCGGCTTGGCCACCCGGTTGTCTTCGGCGACCACCGGCGTCAGGTTCGGTGCGTTCATCGTGAACCTCCGTTGTGCTTGGCCTGGGCCAGCGCAGAGCCAGCGCCGCGCAGCACCGTTTCGATCGCATCGACGATCGCGTGATAACCGGTGCAGCGGCAGTAGTTGCCGGAGATCAGGTCACGGATTTCATCGCGATCGGCTTGCGGATGGTTGCGCACGATGTGCAGCGCGGTGAGCAGCATGCCGCTGGAGCAATAGCCGCACTGGAAGGCGTTGTGCTCGAGGAAGGCCTGCTGCAGTGCAGCCAGTTCGCCGTTGTCGGACAGGCCCTCGACGGTATCGACGCGCCGGCCGTCGGTCTGCGCGGCCAGCGTCAGGCAGCCACGGACCACCTGACCATCGACCATCACCTGGCAGGCGCCGCACACGCCGTGCTCACAGCCCAGGTGCGAGCCGGTCAGGCCGAGGTCTTCGCGCAGGAAATCCACCAGATGCTGGCGGGCCGGGATCTCACGTTCGACGCTCTGGCCGTTGACCGTCACGCAAGTCTTGATGCGGGTTTCGCTCATGTCGCTTGCCTCAGTTGCTGGATGCAGCGTCCGAGCAGGACGCGCGCGAGGTGTTTCTTGGTGGCGGGGTCGGCCTGCAGGTCGGCGGGCGGATCGAGATCCGCGTCGAGGGCTTGCTGCGCGGCCTGAATTGCCTTGTCATCGGCGGTGGTACCGACCAGTGCAGCC
>JALRBB010000364.1 GCA_023257915.1 Quisquiliibacterium sp.
CCATCAGGCATATCGTGGCGTGCTGAGGAAGCGCATCCAGCGCCCCCTCGGCAAACAGCACCTGCTCGGCTTGCGCCGCGTTCACGACCATCAGGATCAGGAAGTCGGCATTTCGGCAGGCGTCAGCCGGGTTGGCCGCGGCAATTCCGCCCTCTGCCTGCAAGCTAGCCAGCGAAGCGGGGTTGATGTCGGTGCCACGCACCACGTAATTGGCGCGCAAGAGATTGCTGGCCATGGGCAGCCCCATGGCGCCGAGGCCGGCGAATGCGATGATGGTCATAACTAACTAGATCGACTGTGTGCGTGTTGGAATTTGCCTTTGTCCGACAAGATACACGCAAGCCTCGCCACAGGGCTCCCGAGCCCGCCGAGACAGCCAAAGATCCACTGACTGCGGTATCTTGTGCGCTCACACCGGTTTGTACGGATCTCCATTTCACCAGGCTGATGATGTCGCTGGCCCCGCTTTCCTGGCTCGCGCGAATGCTGGCCCTGTCGCTGCTCGTTTTCGGTCCGGCACGCACTGCCCTGGCCGCGGGCGAGCGTGACGTCATCCATCACGGTCCCGCGCTCGACGTGCAGATTGAGCGTGGCTCGACGCGCCTGCCCTTGTCGCTGGTCAACCGCCTACTAGCGGGTGATCGCGTACTGGTTCGACCGGAAAAAGACACCCTCGCCAAAGGCGACTGGGTGCTGTTGCTGGCGCGGGTCTCAGCGCGCGGCAACCAGGTGCAGTCCCAGCACTTCGATCTCGCCAAACTGACCGACCATGCGGCGATCGAGATCACCGATGATGGCCAGGTGCCGGTGATCATGCTAGCCCCGCAGCTGCGCAATCTGTTTGGACTGAACACCAGTCTGCTGGAGTCAAGCCGCCTGCTCGACGAGGTCTTGCGCGCGGACCCGCAGCGTTTTCACGATCTGCAGCGTGCTGACCAGATCAACCAGGCGATCCAGGCCCTGAGCCGAGGAATCGAGCGACGCGTCAGTGGACAGCAGCATGCCCAGGCGGTGCAGGCCGCCCGCGAGGTCGCGGCGCGGTTCGGGGTGCGACAGGTCGACGATGAATGCTTCAAGACCCAGACCGTCAATACCGAATGCGTGGCGACCAGCATCGTCGCGAACCGCGACTTCGTGCTGCCCGGCGCCAAGGATCTCAGCGAGATGATCGGCCTGCGCAAGGGCGCTGACCTGAACAGCTTTCTAACCGCCGAGCTGCGCGTGCTGTCGCAAGCTACCGAATACCTGGGGAGCAAATACCGCGACACCTACGATTTCGCCCCAACCTTCGGGCGCCGTCAGCCACGCGGCTCGAGAGTTGAGCTGTTTTCGATCGCTCGCTTTCGCAGCGGCTCGATCAAGACCGCATACATCTATGTGCCGTCCTGGTTTGCCGGGCAGGTTCCCCGTCTGCGCCCCCGAGATGGACTGGCGCCCTGCTACGCCGCCGGACGACTGCCGATGCAGGTGATCGGCACCTTGCCGCTTGGAAACTACTGGCACGACTGGCTCATGACGGTCACCGACCCGAGCGATGATCAGACCCTGGTCGAAGTCGAAGGCCTGCGCTTCGATCCCGACTCGGGCACCTTTCGCTTTGACGCGGCGTTCACCGACATTCCTGCTGCCCGCCGAGGCAACTCGGTCAAAGTCACTTTATCGGGCCAATTCGGCTTTGATCCGGTCGATGTGGACCCGATCGAGATGATGCTGCCACTGCGCACTGCTCGCCAGGTCACAGATGCCATCAAGTGGCTGGATCAGCTTGTGGCAGGCGAGCGATTGCGCCTGGCACTGAGCGATGCAAGTGCCGGCGCCTGTGTGACCGGGATGACGCTCGAAACCTCGCAGGGCGCGATCTTTCGAAGCAGTCCGGACACTGCGGCTACGCTCGATCTGGATCTCAGCGTTGCATCGGCCGGAACCGCCCGACTGAGTGTGCTGCAGTACGGCGTCGCGCCGCTGGTGGTGCCGCTGCGCATCAGACCAGCGGCGGCCAGGGTCGAGCAGCTCGAACATGCTGATCTAGACGACAAGCTCACGGTTCGCGGCAGCCGGCTTGAGCGCATCGCCAACATCGAAGTCGGGGGCATGATCTGCGATCCATCTGGTGCGATCGCATCATCGCCACGCGCTTCCGGGGACTCTGCGTCGCTGCAGCTGATCTGCCGCGGCGGCAGCTTCGAGAACGACCGTCTGCCCGACCAGGCGATCATTCATCATCGTGATGGGGAACCGCGGGCGTTCAGCGTGCCGCTGCGCAAGAGCGCCGCCAAACCGGCAGTCCGCCTGATGTCGGACACGCCGACCGGCTTGCTGGTCACTCCATCGGCAAAAGCTCTGCAATGGCAGTTATCGCCCCAGGAAACCTATCTGACGGAGGATTCCGGACTGAGCCTGCTGCTGCAGACCATTCCCCCCTACCGACTGGCTCGCAGCGCCTACCAATTGCAGTTGCGTGTCGCCGACGATCCGCGCTCAGACCGCGAGCCGTTCACTGCTGCGCTGATTGCCGACTTTTCTCACGACGAATTGCGGACCCGTAATCCAGTGAACTTTCAACGGGACCTGCTGCCCAGTGTGGTCAATCCGCTCGAATTCCGGGTCATGCATCAGGCCAGCCAACTGGCAAGCGACTGGCAGCCGATCGGACGCTCGGTGGTGCTGCTGCCGGATCTGGACAAGGCCTCCTGCTCCCCGGATGGCAGTACCCTGTGGATCAGTGGCCGCAACTTGGACCTGATCGATGGCATCCGCGTCGATGATCCAGCCCAGGGCGTGCCGAACCCGGTTTTCGCACCGCCAAGCTTCGATCCATGCCCGAACGGCCTTTGCCTGCGGCTACCGGCGGGCGCCGAGGCGGCTGGGCGCATGCAAGTGCGTTTGCGCTGGGTCAGCGGGCGCGATTTCAGCGTGCGCATCCCGCCAGCAGACCTTGCGTGTGCACCAGGCCAGACGCCGACGAAGCGCTGAAGCCTGGCCGCCAGCGGCTACCCAGTCAGGATTCGAGACGCGCCACGCGGCGAAGGGTGTCGGCATCCGTTGTCGGCAAACCGAAAAACTCCAGGTACGGCGGGATCATCTCGATCAGCATGTCAGTCCCGACCAAGGTTCGGCAGCCTCGAGCCCGCGCCGCCGCCAGCAATGCGGTGCCTTCCGCCTTTAGAACCACCTCGCCAACAAAGGCCTGTGACTCGATACGCTCGACATCGATCGGACAGGGATCGTCTGGCTGCATGCCGAGCGGCGTCGCGTTCACCACCAAGCGATGCCCTGCCGGATCACGGGAACCGGTTTGCACCGTCACCGCCGGAAAATTCGCTCGCAAGCGCGCGGCCAAGGCAGCACAGGCGGCCTCGTTCAGATCGAACAGCATCAAGGCGCCAATACCGGCCTGGGCCAGCGACGCGGCGATCGCACTTCCCACGCCGCCAGAGCCGACCACCAGCGCAGTCGCCCCCTGAGCCTCGAAACCCTTTCGCCGCATGCCGCGCACGAATCCGGTGCCGTCGAACATGTCGCCGGCGAGCCGTCCGTCTGGCAGACGCTTGACCGCATTGCAGGCGCCCGCAACCCGTGCGGTGGGGCTGATCTCGTCGAGCAGTCCGACAGTGGTGACCTTGTGCGGCATCGTCACCAGCGCCCCCCGAATGTTTTCCAGCGAAAACACCGAACGCAGCAAGTGTGGATAGTTCTCTGCCCGACAACCCATCGGAACGACCACCGCATTCAGGCCGATGCTCTCGAAGTACGGGTTATAGATCTTGGGCGCAGTGAAGGTATGCGTCGGGTAACCGATGTGGGCAATGATTTCGGTGTTTCCGTCGATCATGCTCGAATCCTGGCAGATCAAGATGCCGGCGAGGCAAGCGGCGTTTGCTAAACGCTGGCGCGATCGCCGGCAGTTACCGCATGGCCCGCAATACCGCCTCGGTGAATTCAGAACAGCGCGCGCTGCCGCCCTGATCGGCAGGCACGAGTTGCCCCTGTGCCAACACCGTCTCGACTGCAGTCTCAACACGGGTGGCATCGGCCAGCAGACGCTTGTCCTGATGGCGCTCTGCGAGCCAACGCAGCATTAGCGCCCCGGACAGCATCGTGGCGATCGGACTGGCCACATCCTGCCCGGCAATGTCGGGCGCCGAACCATGCGCTCCCTGGAACAGGCCATGGTTTTCGCCGAGTTCGGCCGATGAGGCCACCCCGAGCCCGCCAACCGTGGCCGCCCCGAGGTCCGAGATGATGTCACCGAACATATTCTCGGCGACGATCACATCGTAAAAATCCGGCTTCTTGATCATGTGCACCGTGATCGCATCCGCATAGGCGTAATCGATCTCGACATCTGGATAGCCGGCTGCCACTTCGGTGCTGACCGCACGAAAGAACGCATAGGTATTCAGAATATTGGCCTTGTCGCAGACCGTGACCCGGCGCTTTCCGTCGCGCGGCGCACCCCGGCGGCTGCGCGAGAGCTCGAACGAAAAGCGCGTCACCCGCTCGATGCCACGTCGAGTGACCACCAGCGTGTCGGTGGCCAGTTCGTCGCGCAGTCGCACGCCGCCACCGCGGCTCGCGTACAGACCCTCGGTGTTCTCACGCACGATCACATAGTCGATCTGCCCTGGCTGCCAGCCGGTCAACGGGGAAGTCACCCCCTTGATCAGACGGATCGGCCGCACATTGGCGAACAGATCCAGCTTGAAGCGCAAGCGCAGGTGCAGATCGTTGCCGACCTCAGTGCCGTCCGGGTAGACGACACCGGGCAAGCCGGCTGCACCATGCAGGATCGCGTCGGAGTCGCGACAAGCCTGCAGAGTGTCCGCAGGCAGCACCTCACCACTGCGCAGGTAATGCCCCGCGCCTCCGTCGAAAGCCGAAAATTCGAGGCGATCACTTCCGCAGGCTTCGCGCAACACGCGAATGGTCGCCTGATTCACCTCCGGCCCGATGCCATCGCCGTCGATCGTGACGATCTTGTACGCCATCTCAGTTCCCTCAGGCCTTGGCTTGCGGATTGCGAGCCAGCAAATCCACCAGTTGCAGCACCATGCCCTGCGGGTCACCCTTGTCGCAGGCTGCGTCCAGCGTCGCGAACACACCGTCAGCGATCTGGTGTGCCGCCGACTGGGCAATGGCCATTTGCCGGAAATAGTCGACGTCCTTGCGCGCATTGGCCAACGAAAAGCGAATCGCCGAATTGTCGCCGCTCAGCAGGTAGGGTTTGACGCGCTCGAGCGCCGCACCCCAACCGCCCCCCTTGCCGAGGACATCAACGAACACTTCATCGCCGATCCCCGCGTCACGGGCGCATGCTGCCGCCTCGGCGATCAAGGCTACCGATCCAAGCGACACGAAGTTGTGCAGCAGCTTCATCTGGTGGCCGGCGCCAACCGGCCCGACATGCGTGATGTTCTCCGCAAAGCATTCGAGGATCGCTCGACACTGCGCCACATCGGCCGCATCGCCCCCGACCAGCAGATTCAGTCTTCCCTCGGCAGCTTCCTTCGGAGTGCGGGTCATTGGCGAGTCGACGAAACGTGCACCGGCCGCCCGAACTTGCGCAGCGACCCGCAGCGTTGACTCCGGCAGGCTGGTCGAGCAATCGATCACCAGACTGCCAGCACGAATTCCGGCAAGCAACCCTTGCGGCCCGGCAAGAATCGCCTCGACCTGCGGCGAAGCGCTAACGCACAGGATGACGATGTCACTGACTCGCGCTAGCGCCTGCGGCGACTCCACACTGTCCACGCCGAGAGCGCGCAACGAGTCCAGCGGCTGGTTGCCCGCATGCTCCATCACCGTCAGACGCTGTCCCTTACGTGCCAGGTTGCTGGCAATGCCAAGCCCCATCATTCCGACACCGATCAAACCGATACGCGCCTCTGTCATACAAAACTCCTGGATCTGAATTGGGAAAAGCGCGGAAACGATACCAGACGTTCCGCGTCAGCTTGACCCACTGCTCGTTTCGATGGTCTGATGCGATCGCCCGACTGCTTACGGTTGGCATCGCAACGGGATTTGCGCAATAAATTAACGAATTAGAGGAGACCACCGATGATCAGGAAATTCAGCACGAGCATTGCGATGCTCGCGATTGCTAGCCTAGGAATGGCTAGCATGCCGGCTGCCGCCGAGAAGCTCAAGTTCCAGACCAGTTCCAACGCGAGCCACCTGTCGCTAACGATCCTGAATCGCGACTGGGTGCCGAAACTCAAGGAGCGCACCCAGGGCCGCTGGGAAATCGAACTGCTGCCGATCAAGGCAGTCGTACCCCATCGCGAAACTCCGCAGGCGGTCGCCAAGGGCATCCTGGACGGCGACATGACAGCGGTCAGCTATTTTTCGGGCAAAGACCCTGCGTTCGCACTGCTCGGTGACCTGATCGCAGGCTGGGACAAGGTCGAGCAGCAAAATGATTATTGTCGTAACGGCGGTGGCAAGGAAATGCTGCAAAAGCTGTTCGCCAAGTACTTTTCCGGTGTCACGGTGATTGCCTGCGGCGCCTACAACAAGGAAGCCTTCGTCTCGAAGGTGCCGATCAAGTCGGTCGACGACCTCAAGGGGAAAAAGATTCGCTCACCTGAGGGGCTGGCCGCTGACGTGTTCCGTCGCGTTGGCGCCGCGCCTGTGTCGCTGCCGACCTCGGAAACCTATGGCGCGCTGGAAAAAGGCGTGATCGATGGGGCTGACAACTCGGCCTACTCGAACAACGATGCCAACGGCATGCACAAAGTGGCCAAGTTCCCGATCTATCCGGGTATCCACTCGATGCCGATGTTCCAGTTCACGATCTCGACCAAGACCTGGAAGAAGATGTCCGAACAGGACCGTAAGACGCTGGAGGACTGGTTTTACGAAGCCTACGACGCGCTGACCAAGGCAATCGACGCCGAGGATCAGAAGCTGGTGGCACGCGACAAGGCCGGCAAGGACATCACCATCATCGACTGGCCCCAGGCCGAGCGGGACAAGTTCCGTGCGATTGCAGAGCAGTCCTGGGCAGACTTCGCCAAGGGTTCGCCCTTCGCTAAAGAAGCGTTCGATACGCAGACGAAGTACATGCGTTCCAAGGGCCTGCTGAAGTAAGCCGGTCGGCAACTCCAGCGCTTCCAGGAAATCGGAATCATGCAAGCAGCCGCAACCGATCAGATCGCGCCACGCTATAACGTGGTCGACCATCTGAGTCATTTCACCGGTGTCGCGGCATCGGTTCTGTACCTGGTCGCTGGGGTGGCCACGCTCTGGGAGGTCTTTGCGCGCTACGTTCTAAACGCGCCGACCTCCTGGGCGTTCGAGGTGGTGATGGTGCTTTGCGCTGCATCCTGGATGCTGTCTGCCGGGTACATCACGTTACGCGAGCGGCATATCCGGATTACGGTGATCTCCGATGCGGTATCTCCGACCGCCGGGCATCGTCTGTCCGTGTTTTCTCACGTCGTTGGCATCGTTGCGCTTTACTTTCTCCTGACCGACGTCTTCCCGCTCGCAATCGAGGCGCTCAAAGAGGGCGAACTCACCGGCTCGGCGTTCAATTCGCCGATGCCGATGCTGCTCAAGGCATTACTGATGGTTGGCGCGACGATGTATTTCGCGCAATTGACGGTCAACTTGTATCGCAAGCTGCGCACGCCCCAGTCTCGCCAGGCGTTGCTGGCTGTCGCGACAATCATGACGCTGTATCTGCTCAACGGCATCCTGGCCGAATTGTTCGGCGAGGAACTGGTATTCGGGCAATGGAAGTCAGCGATTGCCGACACGATTGACAGCTGGGATATTGAAAAACGCCTAAACCTCAAGTCTTACGGACTAGGCACGGTCTCACTGGCGATGGTCGTCGTGCTGGTCCTGCTGATGATGACCGGTATGCCGCTGGGCGTGCTGACGCTGATCGTGTCGGTGATCGTGGCGATTGGTTTTTTCGGGCCGCAGGGCATTTACCTGGTCTCGACCAACGCCGCCGGGCTACTCGATCACTATTCGCTGATCGCAATCCCGTTCTTCGTGCTGATGGCCTCGGTACTGGAACAAGCCGGCATTGCCGAGGACCTGTTCGACGCAATGGCGATCTTCGCCGGCAATCTGCGCGGCGGTGTCGCGGTACAGACGACGATCGTTGCGGTCATCCTTGCGGCGATGTCTGGCGTGATGGGTGGCGAGATCGTGATGCTGGGTCTGGTCGCCCTGCCGCAGATGCTGCGTCTGGGCTACGACCGCAAGCTGTCGATCGGCCTGATCTGTGCCTCCGGGGCACTCGCGACGCTGATCCCCCCTTCGGTTGTGATGATCGTCTATGGCCTGTCGGCCGAGGTCGGTATTGGCGATCTGTTCATGGCCGGATTCCTGCCCGGTCTGCTGCTGGCAACGCTGTACGTCATCTACGTGCTGGTGCGGGTCAATCTGAATCCGGCAATGGCGCCGACCGCGGCTGAAGTCGCCGAAAAGAACGGCAACAAGGCGCAATTGACGCCCCAGCGGGTCAAGGCGGTGATGCTCAGCATCGCGCTGATCGGCGGCGTGATGGGTTCCATCTATGCCGGCATTGCATCGGTGACTGAAGCTGCGGCGGTTGGAGCGATCGGCGCAATTGTGATCGCGTTCCTGCGCTCCGGATGGCGCCTGGACATTCTGCGCTATTCGCTGCATGGCGCGATGTCGACCGTCGGCACGATCATCTGGCTGATTCTTGGCGCGGTGTCCTTCGTCGGAATCTACAACCTGATCGGCGGCGCGGACTTCATGCGCTCGCTGTTCATGAACCTGGGGCTGCCTGCGATGGGCGTGATCCTGGTCATGATGGCGATCCTGGTGGTGCTGGGCACCTTCATGGAGTGGATCGCGATCGTGTTCATCACGGTCCCAGTCTTCGCGCCGGTTGTGGTGACACTCGCCCCGGAACTGGGCTTGACGCCAGATCAGGCCAAGATCTGGTTCGGAATCCTGTTCGTGATGAACATCCAGATCTATTTCTTGTCCCCGCCATTTGGCCCGGCCTGCTTCTGGCTGAAGTCAGTCGCCCCACCGGACATCACGCTGCAGGAGATCTTCCGCGCGGTCCTGCCCTATATCGCGCTGCAGATCGTCGGCCTGGTGCTGGTGATCATGTTCCCGCAGATCGCGCTGTGGTTGCCGGAAGCCCTGGGCAACTGAGCGCATTGAATCGACAGGAGACGCAAACATGCAAGGACGCGATGGTCTGGAAGAAGCCGATCGCTATGGCCCGATCGGCTGGATCGCAGGTGTCATCCTATCGGCGGCACTGATTCTGACGATGTTTCTGATGTCCAAGGGTCACTTCTGAGCAAACGCCCGCCACCGTCACCCCTGCAAGCGAACCCTCGGCCTCTCATCGACTCGTCAGAGGTGCCAGCGGCGGCTCACCGCCGTTCGGGATCGGCGTGCGATCCACATTGAGCACCATCGAGATCAGCGAGTAGTAGCCATTGGTGCCGATCAGATCCATGACCCCCTGCTCACCGAACAGGTCCCGCACGCGGGCGTAACTCGCGTCGCTGACCTGTTTTTGCTGGTGCAACTCCAGGCTGAATTGATACACCGCTTCTTCGTCGGGCTGCATACCCTCAGGGGTTCGACCCTGCGCGATCGCCTCGGCGATCTTCGGATCAAGCCCCGCCTGCAAGGCAAGACGATGATGCGCAAACCATTCGTACTGCGCGCTCCAATGCCGCGCCGTGACCAGGATCGCCAGTTCAGTGAGTTTGGGGCCGAGCGAACTCTCGAAACGAATGAAACTGCCGGCCTGCTGAAAGATCTCCCCGAGTTTCGGGCTACGAAGAAACACATTGAACGGCCCTCCAACGGAGCCGGGGGTCGCACTCGCGGCCGATCCTGCAACCTTGGACCTTGGACCTGACTGAATCGAGGCAACCAGTTCACGCTGGCCCTCGGTCATCTGGTCGGGAGCGATTGGGTGAAAGCGCCCAACGGCAGCAGAGATTCCGGGTTCGACCGCATGGACGAGGGCGGGCACGAGTCGCGGCAACAGCTTCATTGAGGTCACTCCTTCACCAGGGCGCGAAAACCGTTTTCGGCGCCGTGGACCGCACGGCACGAATGCGCCGAAAGTGTCAGCGAGCGCCCGATTGAAGTCAACGCAGCGGTTTCGCTGGATGGCGAGCACCGAACGGGTGAGTATCCCGGGCCCGCGGGGGTTAGGCTGAAGACGTGATGTTCCCGCGCGACGAAAAGGCTCACTCTCTGGGCATGGAAAACAATCACTCCCCAGTCGCCGTCGTGATCACTGCCGCCGGCATCCTCACCGTCATCTTCGACAACCAGCAGATCGTTTGCGTCGGTCCGCAAGGCGATCTCATCGAACTGATCGATGAACCAGACCCGGGGCTTCCCGGCACCCGACACCATGCTGCGAGCCGAATCAACTTGCGGCCATCTGCTCCGCGCGCGCGACGAATGCGTCGATGACATCACGACTTAGCCGCTCGACAATTCTTGAACCGACAGTGCGCTCGAGCAAGGGCGAGAACTCGCACTGCAAGTCGAAATCCACTTTGCAGGCATCGCGCGCGAGCGGCTTGAATCGCCAGGCGAGCTCAAGGCTCTGGAACGGTCCAGATTGCTGACGCACCGTGATCAGCTCCGGACGCGTCAAGCGGGTCAGCGCCGTCATATCGAACGCGAGCCGGCGCATGCCGATCCGCATCTCGGTCAGATACTGAGAACCCTGCTCCTGGCTAACAAGGATTCGCTCGCAGCCCGGCACGAATTGCGGATAGGCACGAACGTCGGCAATCAGATCGAAGATAGATTCTGCAGCTTGCGGAAGCAGTACCGAGTGAGTCACATGCATCAGGCAACTTTAGACCAAGGCAGCAGATCGCGCGACTCCGGTCCGGCCTGATATCAGACCGGTACGCGCTTCGCGTGTCATCGCACCGAGCGGTACACCGCGCGCCTGAGCCGGGGAGTCAGGACAAGCTGCCAGAGTTGCCCCTGGCGTGAGCGGAAGAACCCGGCGCAACAGTGCAGGTAATACTTCCACATCCGGTAAAACCGCTGATCGTAGCGATCGGCAAGTCGCAGCCAGGCCTTATCGAAGCGCTGCCACCAGGCCATCAGCGTCCGGTCGTAGTCTTGCCCGAAGTTGTGCCAGTCTTCGATGATGAAACGCCCCTCAAGTGCCTGGGTAAGCTCGATCGCCGAGGGCAGCTTGCCGTTCGGGAAGATGTATCGATCGATCCAGGGATCTGTATGCGCTGAGGTGACGTCGACACCGATCGTATGCAGCAGGAAGATTCCGTCCTCGTTGAGCAAGCGTCTCGCCGCACCGAAGTAGGCCTCGTAGTTTTTGGGCCCGACATGCTCAAACATGCCCACTGAGGCAATGCGATCGAAATGGCCGCTGAGTTCCCGGTAGTCGACCAGTTCGATCTGCACCGGCAGGCCCTTGCAACGCTCAAGCGCCAGCGCCTGCTGCTCCCGGGAAACCGTGACGCCGACGACACTGACTCCATAACGCTCCGCGGCAAAGCGCGCCAGCCCGCCCCATCCACAACCGATGTCGAGCAGCCGCATACCCGGCCTGAGCTGAAGCTTGCGGCAGATCAGGTCCAGCTTGTGCTCCTGAGCTTGCTCCAGCGTACTGGCGCTCGCCCAATAGCCGCAGGAATAGATCATCCGCGAATCGAGCATTGCCTCGAAAACATCGTTGCCGATGTCGTAATGCCTCTCGCCGACCTGATAGGCCCGCCGCGAGGATTGCAGGTTCAAAAAGCGGTGGCGGAGCAATTCGATCGCCATCCTCAGCCTGGCCGATCCGACGACTCGTCGGTCTAGATTGGCAGACATCACGCGGGTAAAAAATTCGTCGAGCTGCTGGCAATCCCACATTCCATCCATGTAGGTTTCGCCGAGCCCGAGCGACCAGCGGGAAAATACTTCCCGGTACACCCGATCGTCGTGTACCAGCATGTCTGCCGGTCCGGATCCGTTGATGCAGACCGATGCGAGTTGCAGCAGTTCTGCGAGAACTGCCGG
>JALRBB010000031.1 GCA_023257915.1 Quisquiliibacterium sp.
GGCCACCGCAGCGTCGCAGCGCTGAACTCCGGCTACTGGACCCAAAGGGTCCGTCAAACCGGCGGCGTCATGAAGCGCTCAGGCCGGAAACGCAAGCAGTTCGAGCAAGTCGATCGGTTTGCCGATCAGCGCGTGCGCGCCCCAGCGATCGGGCGGGTCGTGATCACCGCAAAAGCCGTAGGCTGCAGCCACGGTGGCCATGCCGGCGGCATGACCTGCCTGGATGTCGCGCAGGTCGTCGCCGACATAGACACAACGCGACGGCTCGACCGCCAGCGTACGGGCGGCGAGCAATAAGGGCTCCGGGTGAGGTTTGGCATGCGGGGTGGTGTCGCCGCCGATTGCGGTACCGGACCGGGTCAGCACGCCCAGCGAGTCCAGGATCGGGCGCACATAGCGCTCGACCTTGTTGCTGACCACCCCCCAACGCACCCCCGTGGACTCCAGGCGGGCAAGCACGGTGTCGATGCCATCAAACAAGCGGGTGCGAACACACATGGCCTGTTCATAGCGGGCCAGAAAATCGAGCCGCAGTGATTCGAACTCGGGTGCTTCCTTGCTTACCCCCAGTCCGCGCAGAATCAGGCCGCGGGCGCCCATCGAGGCGAAGGGTCTGAGCGCCTCGATGGGCAGCGGCTCCAGACCGCGCTCAATACGCATCGCATTGACCGGCGCCGCAAGGTCATCGGCTGTATCGGCGAGCGTACCGTCGAGATCGAACAGGACGGCTGCCGGTTGGAACGGGAACATTACGGTCTTCCTCGATCGAATGCCGATCCGCGTCAATCCGGTTTGCGGGCGGACACCAGGTAGTTGACGCTGACATCGTTTTCCACCAGTCGGTAGCGGCGAGTCAGCGGGTTGTAGGTCATTCCGATCAGTCGGTTCGGCTCCAAGCCCGCGTTGCGGGCATGTCCGATCAGTTCGGATGGTTTGATGAACTTCTCGTAGGCATGCGTCCCTTTGGGCAGCATGTTCAACACGTATTCGGCTCCGATGATCGCAAACAGAAAGGATTTCGGATTACGGTTGATCGTCGAGAAGAACACCCAACCACCCGGTTTGACCAGGTTTGCGCAGGCCTGGACCGTGGAAGCCGGGTCGGGAACGTGTTCCAGCATTTCCATGCAGGTCACGACGTCGAATGTGCCGGGTTCACGATCGGCGAGATCTTCAGCGGCGATCTTCTCGTAGGAAAGGTCGGCTCCGGACTCGAGCGCATGCAACTCGGCTACCCGCAAAGGTTTTTCAGCCAGGTCGATGCCCGTCACGCGGGCACCACGGGCCGACATGGATTCAGCCAGGATGCCGCCGCCGCATCCGATATCGACAACACGCTTGCCGGCGAGTGCAGCCTGCTCGTCGATCCAGTTCAGACGCAGCGGATTGATCTCGTGCAGGGGCCGGAATTCTGAATTCGGATCCCACCAACGATGGGCGAGTGCCTGAAACTTCGCGATCTCGGCCTGGTCGGCGTTGGCGGTCATCGGGGTGTCAGAACCGGTGTGTGGCATGTTGTTCCGGAGTTCGCAGCGCGTGAAGGCGCGGCTAGACGGTGCAGCGGCGTCGGCTTGTCGTGCCGGGATAGAACCGAATTTTATCCCTGCGCAATGAAAAAAGCCCCGCGCGAGGCGGGGCTTTTCAGGAACGAAGTTTGATCAGCGCTTGCGGGTGCCGACGACTTCGATTTCCACGCGACGGTTCTTCGCGCGACCGGCAGCGGTCTTGTTGCTAGCCACCGGCTGCTTCTCACCCTTGCCTTCGGTGTAGATGCGGTTTGCAGCGATGCCCTTGCTGACCAGATAGGCCTTGACGGCTTCTGCACGGCGAACCGACAGCTTCTGGTTGTAGGCGTCGCTACCGACCGAGTCCGTGTGACCGACGGCAATGATGACCTCAAGGGTGATGC
>JALRBB010000468.1 GCA_023257915.1 Quisquiliibacterium sp.
GGATCGCTGACAGTCGCTCGGACTGGCGCGAACGCATCGCGTCCTTCATGTCGTTGTTGATTCGTTCCTTCAAGCTCATGACAGGCTCCGATACGTTTCGACGATGATGCCGGACCCAGTGGGGCGGCAAGATCGGTTCAGCGAATGCCGTTCGAGACTCATGCTCGCCCAGCCGGAAAAGACGACAAAGCCCGCGGCGCTAGGCCAGCGGGCTTGTCTCACCGGATTCAAAACGCCGCGATCGGATTTTGTTCCGCGGCGTTTGTTCCAGCTACCGAGCGCGCGTTGCGACGACCGGGCAAGACAGCCGCCCGGAACCGCAACGCAAGCCCGATCAGTACATCTTCTTCGGAAGCATCTGGCTGCGCAGGCGCTTGTAATGACGCTTGACGGCAGCTGCCTTCTTGCGCTTACGCTCAGCAGTAGGCTTCTCGTAGAACTCGCGGGCGCGAAGCTCGGTAATCAGACCCGTTTTCTCGATGGTGCGCTTGAAGCGGCGCAGCGCGACGTCAAACGGCTCGTTTTCCTTGACCCTGATGGTCGGCATGAAGAATCACCCCCTTCCAGTGCTTGGCTCCAGGCCGCGGTAAGACTCAAAGACGGGCGACGCCCGCCACTGCCTCCGCTTGGCCACTCCAAGGCAAGCCGGTGAGGATAGCAAAATTTAGTGGACAAGGAAAGTCCTACAGTGGCGAGCTTGCCATCGACTCATCCGACTAGAATCTGCAGATGCGCGTTCTTGGTATCGAAACCTCATGCGACGACACTGGCGTCGCCATCTACTGTACGGAACGGGGCTTGCTCGGTCAGGCCCTGCACTCGCAAGTTGCGATGCATGAGCGCTATGGCGGCGTGGTGCCCGAACTCGCGTCGCGCGACCATGTACGCCGCCTGCTGCCGCTGACCGAAATCGCGTTGCAGCAGGCTGGCATGAGCACCGCCGAAATCGATGCGATCGCATTTACGCAGGGCCCGGGACTGGCCGGAGCGCTGCTGGTCGGCGCCGCCGTCGGCACCGCGCTGGCCTTTGCGCTGAACAAGCCGGCGATCGGCATTCATCACCTGGAAGGGCATTTGCTGTCCCCGCTGCTGTCGGAAGACCCGCCGCAATTCCCGTTCGTCGCGCTGCTGGTGTCGGGCGGACATACGCAACTGATGCGGGTCGATGGCGTCGGCCGCTACACGCTGCTCGGAGAAACGCTGGATGACGCCGCTGGCGAAGCCTTCGACAAGAGCGCCAAGCTGCTCGGACTCGGCTATCCGGGAGGCCCGGCAATCTCGCGCCTGGCCGAACAGGGTCGCGAAGCTGTCGTGAAGTTGCCCAGACCGATGCTGCACTCAGGCGATCTCGACTTCAGCTTCAGCGGCCTGAAGACCGCGGTGCTGACCGCGGTGCGCAAGGGCCTGGCCGACGAGCAGGCGAAAGCCGATCTCGCATTCGCGGTGCAGGCTGCGATCGTCGACGTGCTCGCCGCCAAGTCAGTCGCCGCGCTCGAGCAGACCGGGCTGGATCGACTGGTGATCGCCGGCGGGGTCAGCGCAAACCGGCGGCTGCGCGACACGCTCGAGCGCGCCCAGGCAGATCGCGCCTTTCGCGCCTACTTTCCGAAGCCGGCGCTTTGCACCGACAACGGCGCGATGATCGCGTTCGCAGGCGCGCTCAGGCTGGCCGCCGGCGAAGTCGCGCCGGTTCCCGATGGTTTCGGAATCCGGCCGCGCTGGCCGCTGTCGGAATTGCAGGCCCCCTGAACTCCACGCCGTGCAGCCTGCTCGACTCGCACCGGTCCGCATCGACTGGCTTCGGGTCGCAGCGAAAGTCACCCCATGGGCTCGCCAAGCCCCCAGAGTCTGGCGGCGCCGAACACCCCGGACGAATCGCCATGCCGATTGCGCAACAGGCGGGTGTGGATCAGATCCGAGAACACATGGGACTTCCATCGCCGCGGAATCTCTTGGTACAGCAGATCGAGATTGCTCAATCCGCCGCCAAGCACGATCGCATGCGGATCGAACACATTGATCACGCCGGCCAGTGACCGCGCCAGCCGGTCGCAATACCGTTGTAGCGCCAGCGACGCGGCCGGATCGCCCGCCGCTGCCTGGGCGAGCACCGTATGCGCATTCGCATGGGAACGACCGGCATCGCGCGCCAGCGCCGGCCCGCTCAGCCAGGTCTCGATGCAGCCGTGTCGGCCGCAGTAACAGCTAGGGCCTGGGTGTTCGCCCTCGGCCGGTAAGGGCAGCGGGTTGTGCCCCCATTCGCCAGCGATCGCGTTCGCGCCGACCAGCACCTTGCCGTCAATGACCAGACCGCCGCCCACCCCGGTGCCGAGGATCACGCCAAACACCGTTGGATACCCCGTTGCGGCACCGTCGATCGCCTCAGACAGCGCAAAGCAGTTCGCGTCATTGGCGATGCGCAACTTGCGATCGAGCGCCGCTTCCAGGTCCTTGCCCAGCGGCTGGCCGTTCAACCAGACGGAATTCGCGTTCTTGACCAGAGCGGTGTCGCTCGAGACGGTTCCCGGAATGCAGATGCCCACAGGGCAGCGCTGGCCGACGCGCGATTCGGCCAGCGTCACCAGGCCGGTCAACGCGGCGATCGTGGCCCCGTAATCGCCTTGCGGCGACGCAATGCGTTCGCGCAACACGACCGCACCCTCATCGGCGAGCACGACGATTTCGGTCTTGGTGCCGCCAAGATCGATTCCGATGCGCATCGCCCGATGGCCTCGGTCTTTAGCCGCGTTTTTTCTGACCGATCCGGCTTTCCTTGCCGGCCATCAGCTTGGCGATGTTGCCGCGATGCCGCCAGACCAGCAGAGCGCTCATGATGACCACCGCGAACGCGATCGCATCGGCACCGAACAGAAAGGTGTAGTAAAGCGGCGCGAACACGGATGAGACCAGTGCGGCCAGCGACGAGTAGCGAAAAAAGAAGGCGATGATCAGCCAGGTCAGCAAGGTGGCCAGCCCAAGCCAGGGGTTGATTGCCAGGAGCACGCCAGCGGCGGTCGCCACCCCCTTGCCGCCGGCAAAGCGATGAAAGACCGGGAACAGATGTCCGCAGAACACCGCCAGCGCGACCAGTGCGATCGCGCCATCGCCCAGGCCAAAACGCAGCGCGAATGCCTTGGCAACGAACACCGCGAGCCATCCCTTCGCCCCGTCGCCAACCAGCGTCAGCAGCGCGGCCATCTTGTTGCCGGTGCGCAGGACGTTGGTCGCCCCCGGATTTCCAGAGCCGTAGCTGCGCGGATCAGCCAGCCCCATTACGCGGCTGACCAGCACCGCAAATGAAACCGATCCCAGCAGGTAGGCGAGCAAGACTGCGACGATGCTGTTCAGGCTGTCCACGGCACAAGACTCCGTCAGGTTTCCAGCGCGCAGTGTACCGGCTGGGCGGCAAGCAGATCGACCAGCACTTTCGGAGAAATCGACATCAGGCAGCCACGCCGACCAGCATTAATGAAGATCTGCGGCAACTGCATCACGGATTCCTCAACAAAGACCGGCATCGGCTTGCGGGTGCCAAAGGGGGAGGTTCCGCCGACCTGGTAGCCGGAATGCCGTTGCGCAACATCCGGCTTGCAGGCCTCGATGCTCTTGCGTCCGGTCTGGCGCGCGAGGTTCTTCGTGGACACCGTGCGGTCGCCATGCATCAGCACGATCAGCGGTCGGGCCTGCTCATCTTGCATCACCAGCGTCTTGACGACCTGATGCTCATCGACCCCGAGCTGACGCGCCGACTCGCCGGTGCCACCGTGCTCCACATACTCGTAGACATGAAGCTCGAATGCCACCCCGGCTCGGCGCAGCGCCTGCGTGGCCGGGGTTTCGGAGACATGGGGGGACTTTTTGCTTGCCATGCGATCACGCGTACATCCGGTGGACTCGCCCGAACAATCGCGCCATCCCGAACAGCGAGTCGATTGCAGGAGTCGGCACGCCGGTGAGCCGGCCCATCTCGACGACTGCGCCGATCAGCGCGTCGAGCTCGAGCGGCCGACTCGCCTGCGCATCATTGAGCATCGAGGTACGGAAGGCACCGAGCTTGCGCGTGATCGCATGGCGTTCGTCCGGGGTCATGCCGATCGGCAAGCCGATCGCATCGCCGATCTGCGCGGCCTCACGCATCGCGGCCGACATGTATTCGCGAACGAGGTCATCGTTGAGAATCTGATCGCCCGTCGCTCCGGTCAATGCCGAAATCGGATTGACCGTCATGTTGCCCCAGAGCTTTAGCCAGACATCGCGCTCGATCTGCGCCGAGGAGTCGGTCTCGAACCCCGCCTGGCGTAGCACCTCGGCAAGCAACGGCAGCCGCGGATGCGCCGCGCCGCCGGGCGCGCCGATGATTAAATGGTTGCCGGCGCGGTGTGTGACCACACCGGGTGCAGTCATCGTCGCCGACAAGTGCACAACGCAACCGATGATCTGCGCCGCCGGCATTGCCGCGGCGAGCGTGCCGTGCGGATCGCAGCTCGCCAGTCGCGCGCCTTGCCAGCGGCCACCGATCGCCTCGAAGAACCACCAGGGCACACCGTTCATCGCGGTGACGATCGCGGTGTGCGGCCCGATCAGCGGCGCGATATCGGCTGCGATCGATTCCAGCGCCGTGGTCTTGACCGACACGACCAGCAGATCCTGCGGCCCGAGTTCGCGAGCATCATCGCTGGCACACACCTGCACCACGCTGCGTTGTTGCGCATCCGGCGCTCCATCGAGCAAGACCAGGCCTTGCTCGCGAACCGCCCGCAAGTTATCACCACGGGCCAGCGCACTGACCGGCTGGCCAGCGCGCGCAATTCGCGCGGCAATCAGGCCGCCGACACCGCCAAGGCCGGCGATGCAGATCTTCGGTTCGCTCATCTCGCAGAACACTCCCGCTCAGGTTCAATAACGATAGGACGAGTCGATGCGATCAACCTGGCGCACCAGCGCGTCGTACATGTCGCGTCCGGCACCGAAACGCTCGTCGAATTGAAGCGAATCGGCGGTGCACTTGCGCTGGATGTCTTCGGGGATCTCGATGACCGCACCCATCGACATCGATGCAAGCTGGATCTCACAGGCCCGGTTGAGCAACCACAGGATCGCAAAGCAGCGATGGATGCTGTCGGACCAGGCGAGCAGGCCATGGTTGCGCAGGATCACCGCCGGCCTGTCGCCGATCGCGCGCACCAGTCGCGGACCCTCGTCCGCATGCACGGTGATGCCCTCGAAGTCATGGTAGGCAAGCTTGCCGTGCAGTTGCGCGCTGTAAAAGTTACTCATCGACAGGCCGGCCCGCGAACAGGCGACCGCCATGCCGGCGGTGGTGTGCGTGTGCATCACGCAATGCGCCCCCTCGACGCCGGCATGGATTGCGCCATGCACCGTGAACCCGGCCGGATTGATCGGCCAGTCTGAACGGCCAACCACCTTGCCCGCAAGGTCGATCTTGACCAGATTCGACGCGGTCACTTCGCTGTAGTGCAACCCGAACGGATTGATCAGAAAGTGACGCTGCGGCCCGGGCACCCGCACCGTGATGTGGTTGTAGATGAGTTCGGTCCAGCCGAGCATCGCGAAGATCCGGTAACAGGCGGCCAGATCGACGCGCAGCGCCCATTCGGAAGGATCGATGCCGGAATGCGGCGGAGGATTCGAAGCTGGGTTCATCACAGTTTGGCCATCAAGGTCATTGAGCAGGGCTCTTAAAAAACGCAGGCACTGGTTCAGACACCAAGCCGCTGGATCTTGTGATTACCCAGTGCCAGCGCGACGTTCTTGGTTTCCATGTAGAAGTCGAAACTGTAATCGCCACCGTCGCGTCCGATGCCGCTGGCCTTCATGCCGCCAAACGGCGTGGGCAAATGGCGCACGTTCTCGGAGTTGACCCAGATCATGCCGGCGTCCATCGCCAGCGACACGCGATTGGCGCGCCCAACGTCACCGGTCCACAGATAGCCGGCGAGCCCGTAGGGCACATCGTTGGCCAGCGCAACCGCCTGCGCCTCATCATCAAAGGGCAACACCGTCAGCACCGGCCCGAAGATTTCCTCGCGCGCGATTCGCATGCCGGCGCTGGCATCGATGAACAGCGTCGGCTGCACATAGCAGCCGTCCGGCGACAAATCCGCACGCTGGCAGCGCGCACCGCCGACCGCGACCCGTGCGCCATCGGCCTGTGCAATGCCGGTATAGGAGAGCACCTTGTCCAGGTGCCGCGGATGCACCAGCGGACCCACCTCGGTGTCCGGATCCAGTGGATGGCCGACCTTGAGCCGCGCAACCCGATCGGCCAGCCGGTCGACGAACGCGTCGTGGATCGAGCGCTGCACCAGCAGCCGCGACGACGAGGTGCAACGCTCACCGTTCAGGCTGTAGATCATGAACACGACTGCGTCGAGCGCGCGGTCCAGATCGGCATCCTCGAAAACAATCACCGGGTTCTTGCCGCCAAGTTCCAGGTGCACGCGCTTTAGCGTGGGAGCCCCTTGTGCCATGATCAACCCGCCAGTCCGTGACTCGCCGATAAAAGCCACCGCCTTGATGTCCGGATGCTCGGTGAGTGCTTTGCCGGTGGTCTCACCGATGCCGTTGATCAGGTTCACAACACCGCCTGGAAGCCCCGCTTCCAGCATGATCTCCGCTAGCAGGCGGGCGCTGAGCGGGCTCCACTCAGCGGGCTTGTGCACCACGGTGCAGCCCGCAGCCAGCGCCGGGGCGATCTTCCAGGTGGACAGCATGAATGGCGTATTCCACGGCGTGATGATTCCCACCGGTCCGATCGGCTGGCGCGTCGTGTAGTTCAGGTGGGTGTCGGTGGGCAGCGACAGGCCATTGGCCGCATCTGGCGCCCGATCGGCAAAGAAACGGTAATTCTCCGCGCCACGCAGCGCGGCCTTGCTCATGAAGCGCCAGGCCTGGCCTGTGTCGATGCACTCGGTGAGCGCGATCTCTTCGGCACGTGCCTCGATCAAATCGGCGATCCGGTGCAGGATCCGGCGCCGCTCGCTTCCGGCCAGAGCCCGCCAGGCAGGAAAGGCATCGCGCGCCGCCTCGCAGGCCTGCGCGACCTCGGCACCGGTCGCACTGCGAACCATGCCCAGCAGGCTGCCGTCGACTGGCGAACGATTTTCGAACAGTTCGCCGGTTCCGGACACAGACTGCCCACCAATCAGGTGCCCAAGAGGCTGATCGCGAAACCGCGCCAGATGCGCTTGCGTCTGCGCGATGCGGGCGGCCAGCTTGTCGCTGATGGTCATTTCATGCGAGCCCGTGTTTGGTATCACTATTTCAGCTCGATCTCGATGAAGCTGAACTCAAACGGATTGACGTTGATCACGTTGTGCGCGACACCAGTCAGACGCGCATACGACACCCCGGCGGTCAGCTGCACATCACGAGGCCCTTCCGGCTCCTCAAGACGCAGCGTGCCGGTGGTCATCGGTACGACCACATAGTCGTGGCCGTGAACATGATGACCGGTGTCCGCACCCGGCGCGAAGCGCCATTCGGTCACGATCACGCGCGCATTGTCAATCTGGACAGTCGGGACGGCTTTCATTGGAATCTCCAGCGAGGATAAGGAAAGGGTTTGACGAGGCTTGGGCGCAATCGAAGCGGCGCCATGTCGCCTAAGATATCCCAGCGCCCGCGCATCGCATTGACAACACCATTGCGCTCAACCGCGAGGATGATGCGCCGCGTGCAGCACCTTGAGCCGCTCGCGTGCCACATGGGTGTAAATCTGGGTCGTTGAGATGTCGGCATGCCCGAGCAGCATCTGCACGACCCGAAGGTCGGCACCATGGTTCAGCAAATGGGTGGCGAACGCATGGCGCAGCGCATGCGGCGACAGCGGTGCGGTGACGCCTGCCACGATCGCATAGCGCTTGACCAGCGTCCAGAACATCTGGCGGGTCATCGGACCGCCGCGCCGGGTCACGAACAGCGCGTCGGAGGAGGCTCCGCCGAGTAGTTCGCTTCGAGCCTGCGACAAATAGGTTTCTATCCAGTGTCGTGCTTCGTCGCCCATCGGCACCAGACGCTGCTTGTCGCCCTTGCCGACAACTCTCACGACGCCCTCGTTCAGACCGAGTTCCACGGTCCGAACGCCGACCAGTTCGCTGACTCGCAGCCCGCTTGCGTACAGCAGCTCGAGCATCGCGCGGTCGCGCAATCCGAGTGGCGAATCCAGCGACGGAGCCGCGAGCAGCGCTTCGACCTGGGCCTCTGACAGGGTCTTCGGGAAGCGCGGGCGCTGGCGCGCGGAGCGGATCGACAGCGTCGGATCGTCCTGCCTGAGGCCCTGTCGCAGCAGCCACCGGAAGTAGCGGCGAAATACCGTCAGCCGGCGATTGCTGCTAGTGGCCCGCGACCCCGGATGGCGTGCGGCGATATAGGCCTGCAAATCAGCGCTGGCCGCCCGGGCGAGCGCACAGTTTCGCCGGGTTACCAACCAGCCGGCCAGCATCTGCAGGTCGCGCCGGTAGGCGGCCAGCGTATTGCGCGACAAACCATCTTCAAGCAGCAAGGCGTCGCAAAAAGCGTCGATGCCGGCAGGCCCCGCCGCTGCGGGGTCGCCAGGATCCTGCGCAATCATCGTATCGGTCATCGTCTCGACACTCGAACGCTCATCTGTGCCGAATGCTAGCAGCGTGGCACTGCAGACTGGCTTACACTGCGCGCCGTGAACATCGTCGCCCTTTTGTTTCCCGACATCACGCTGATCTTGATCGGCTGGCTGGTCCATCGGCATGGCAGCTTTCCTGCCGCCTTCTGGGACGGCCTGGAGCGGCTGGTCTACTTCCTGCTGTTTCCGGCGCTGCTGTTCGGCGCGATCGTGCGCAATCCGCTGTCGGCTGCGCAATCCGGGCCGATGCTGGCGGCCGCGCTCGGCGCGCTGGTGACCGGAATCTTGCTCGGCTACCTGGCCAAGCCAGCGCTTGGCGCCGATCCACGCCGTTTTGCCTCGGGCGTGCAGTGCGCATTTCGCTTTAACTCGTACATCACGCTGGCGGTAGCGCTTCGGATCGGCGGCAGCGAAGGGCTGTCGCTGGCCGCCCTGATTGTCGGCTTTGTCGTACCGACCGCGAATATCGCCGCGGTGTATGCGCTGGCCCGTAACTCGGGAGCGGGCCTGCTGCGCGAGCTTTTGCGAAATCCACTAGTGCTCGCAACGATCAGCGGCCTGCTGGTCAAATCCACCGGATTGCGGTTGCCCGAGCCGATCGATGCAACCCTGATTCGGCTCGGTCAAGGCGCACTGACACTGGGCCTGATCTGCGTGGGCGCAGGTCTGCGCCTCGAGGGACAGCCAGACCCGCAGACCGAGCAGCGGGGAGACACCATCCGGCTGGCGGCCTGGTTCACCGCGACCAAACTGCTGGCGATGCCGCTGGTCGCCCTGCTGATCGGCATGGCCCTGGGCTTGCCAAAGCTGTCGATGACGATCGCGGTCATGTATGCCTCGATGCCAACGGCGCCGGCCTCCTACGTGCTGGCGACCCGCATGGGCGGCGACGGTCGCTTCGTGGCCTTCCTGATCACGGTCTCGACAATCGGTGCGCTGTTCGCACTGCCGTTCTGGCTCTGGGCCAGCGGGGCCTGAGTCTCGTTCGCGATCAGGACGCCGGAGCGCATCCGGCTTGCGCGCTTCTCAAACGTCCGAGCGCCCAGCTAACGTGCTCACGCACCAGGGGCGAGGGATCATCGGCCCGCGCCTGCAGCGCCTGAATGACAGTGTCCTCGGGTGGCGCATTACCAAGGGCGACCGCGATGTTGCGCAACCAGCGTTCATGGCCAATCCGCAGGATCGCCGAACCAGCCATGCGCTGCTCAAACTGCTCCCGGGTCCAGGCAAACAGCTCGATCAGGCCAGCGCTGTCAAGCCGGTTCCTGGGCGCAAAATCCGGCAAGGATGCGGGCCTCGCGAACCGGTTCCACGGGCAGGCGAGCTGGCAATCGTCGCAGCCGTAGATGCGATTGCCGATGGCGGACCGCCACTGCTCGGGAATCGGACCAGCCAGTTCGATCGTCAGGTAGGAAATGCAGCGGCGCGCGTCGAGCCGGTAGGGAGCAACGATCGCGCCGGTTGTGCAGGCATCGATACAGCGATCGCAACTGCCGCAGTGGTCTGGTTCGCGCGCCTCGGCTGGCAGATGCAGATCGGTGTACAAGGTGCCCAGAAAAAACGTCGACCCACGCCGGCTATCGAGTAACAGCGTGTGCTTGCCGCGCCAGCCCAACCCGGCCCGGCTGGCAAGTTCCACCTCGAGCACTGGCGCGGAGTCGCAAAACACGCGATGCCCGAACGGGCCGATGGCCTGCGCGAGCCGATCTGCCAGGCGCTGCAGCCGTGTTCGCACCACCTTGTGATAATCACGGCCCAGCGCGTAGCGCGAGACATAGGCTTGCTGCGGCTGCTCCAGACGCTGCCGGGCATGGGCAAGCCAGTCGGGATCGTTGGGCGCGTAGTCGAGGCTGACCATCACCGCGGTCAGAGTGCCAGGCACCAACTCGGCCGGTCGCGCGCGCTTCAAGCCATGACGGGCCATATAATCCATGTCGCCGTGATAGCCCTCCCGTAACCACGCAAGAAGGCCGGGCTCGGCGTCGGTGAGATCGATATCGGCCACACCGAGCGACGAAAACCCGAGCTCCAGCGCCCAGTCGCGCAGTTGCCGAACGAGGCCGGAGCCCGAAGCGTCCGCCTCGCCAGCATTGCCCGTATTGCCACCCTTGCGCGGCTCTTTATCGCCGACCGGTTCTTCTTTCATTCGTTCATTTTATGCAGTCGATGGTTCCCAGCCTCGAAGCCCGCCTCGATGACGAAATCGCGACCGCCAGCCTCGCCCGCGCGGTCGCACCCTGCCTCGGACCGGGCTTCATTCTGTTCCTGTCCGGCGACCTTGGCGCCGGCAAAACAAGCTTCGCCCGTGCACTGCTGCGCGCGCTCGGTTATCAGGGGCGCGTACAAAGTCCCACATTTACACTCGTCCAATCCTATAATCTTTCAAGCTTTGAGCTGTATCACTTTGATTTTTATCGATTCTCTGATGCACACGAGTGGCGTGAAGCGGGGTTTGACGAACAACTGGGCGGCCATGCGGCAGCAATGGTCGAATGGCCGGAGCTTGGCGCTGGAACCCTGCCCGACCCGGATCTGTGGCTGCGACTCGAACCGCTGCCGGCCAACGAGCCGGACGACCTGGGACAGGCGCGCAATGCCAGCTTGTCAGCCGGTAGCGAGCGGGGGACACAGTGCCTGAACGCGATCCGCGACCGTATCCTGGGCGATATGCTCGCCGGCGTTTCCTTGCGCGAGCAGCCGCAGCCGCCGCCGTCACGCTGAACCTGCCGCTTGCCCGCGGTGCCGGAATTCTCGCGGTGCGGGTCTGGCCAGCCCCGGACTACACGCGCGTCACGCTGGAGCTCGACAAACCCCTCGCACACAACCTGATCTCGGTGCCGGATCCCCCGCGGCTGGTCGTCGATCTGCTCGACCTGTCGCTGGACAACACGCTGCGCGAGCTGGTCGCGAAGGTTCAACCTGACGACCCCTACATTGCCCAGGTGCGAGTCGGGCAGTTCATGCCGACAGTCGTGCGACTGGTGTTCGATCTGAAACGCGAGGTAGCGCCCCAACTGTTCGCGCTGGAGCCGGTTGGCCGGTATCGACACCGGCTCCTGCTTGATCTGTACCCAAGCATTCCGCTCGACCCGCTCGCCCAGTTTCTTGGCGAGATGCAATCGCGCGACGATCCGATCGCCGCGCTGCTGCGCGAGCGTGCACCGCTGGCTCAGGCAAAGCCCCCGATGTATGAGCTTCGCCCGGCGCCTCCGGTCGGCGCAAAGCCGACGCCACCGTCGAGTGCGCGCGAGCCACGCCAGGCGCCCGAGGCGCAGGTCGCCAGGCTATATACGATCGCAATCGATGCCGGTCATGGCGGCGAGGATCCAGGCGCAATCGGTCACGGCGGCACCCGGGAAAAAGACGTCGTCCTGGCGATTGCCAGGTTGCTGCGCAAGCGAATCAATGCCGAACCCAACATGCGGGCATTCCTGACGCGCAATGGCGACTACTTCGTTCCGCTCGGCGTGCGGGTCGACAAGGCGCGCCGGGTTGGCGCCGACCTATTCGTCTCGGTGCACGCAGACGCCTTCGTCGATCCGAATGCGAGTGGTGCCTCGGTCTATGTGCTGTCGGAAAAACGGGCCAGCAGTTCGGCGGCGAGATGGCTGGCCGACAAGGAAAATAGCGCCGATCTGATCGGGGGCGTCAATCTGCGGGGCCACGATCGGGAACTCGCGCGGGTGCTGCTCGAGTTGTCGACTGCGGCGCAGATTCGCGACAGCTCCAATCTCGGGCAAATCGTGCTTGGTCAGCTCGGCGAACTTGGCAAACTGCACAAGGCATCGATCGAGAAAGCCGGCTTCGCGGTACTCAAGGCACCGGACATTCCGTCAATCCTCGTCGAGACTGCGTTCATCAGCAACCCGCAAGAAGAGGAGCGTCTGGCCGATCGCGAATACCAGGCGAAGATCGCCGACGCGATCCATGGCGGGATCCGCCAGTTTCTGCTCAGGTATCCGCCACCGGCGAAGGGCAGGCCCGTCTGACCGCTTCGGGAAACGTGACGCGAACCACGGTGCCGGTGCCGCGCGACGCATCGCCAATCTCGACCCGCGCCTCGTAGAGCGACGCGATCTCTTGCACGATGGACAGACCAAGTCCGGAGCCACCAGCAGGCGCCGTTGGCGCGCGATAAAAGCGCTCGAAGACCCGGTCGCGCTCCGTTGCCGGGATGCCTGGCCCGGAATCCTCAACCTCGATGAAGGCGCCGCCCTCATCGGGCCCGCAACGAACCGTGATCTGGCCACCGCGCGGCGTGTAACGGATCGCGTTGTCGATCAGATTCGAAAGAACCTCGCGCAGTTCCCATTCAATGGCACGGATGCTGACTGCCTGCGTCTCAGCGCCAAGATCCTGCTCACGATCGATTGCGCGGTCGATCTGGATCGCCACCGAGTCCGCCACCAGTTCGGCCAGCTCAAGCTGGCGCTCGCCGGCGGTGTCATGGGTCGGACGATCGGAGCGCGACAAGGTCAGCAGCTGGTTGGCCAGGCGTGTGACCCGGCTGGTTGCCTGCTCGATGCGCGCCAGCCTGTCGGCCAGACCGCCAGCTGGCGCTCCGAGTGACGAGGCCTCACGAACCGCCAACTCGACCTGGCCCTGCAAACCGGCCAACGGCGTTCGCAGCTGATGAGCAGCATTCTCGATGAAGCGCCGTTGCCCGTCCTGCGTCGAACCGATCCGCCCGAACAGCCGGTTCAGCGCGTCGATCAGCGGCAGAACCTCGATCGGAGATCCGTTTTCCGGCAAAGGCTTCAGATCGGATGGCGAGCGGGCCTGCACCTGCGAGGCCAGTTGCTCGAGAGGGCGCAACACGCCGCGCACCGACAACCAGACCACCAGGACCGCAAAAAACACCACCGCGAGATCCTGCACAAGTCGGGAGGCGACCATGTCGCGCCGGGCCTTGTCGCGCTTGACCGTGGTTTCGGCCACCAACACGATACTGATCCCGATCGGCGTAGCCACCGGATACGCAATGCCGCGCACCGGCTTGCCCTGAAACACCGCATCGAAAAAAGTTGCTCCGACGATGTTGTCCGGCCCCTTTAACCCGATGTCCCCGGCCAGTGTTTCATTGCTCGGACTGATCACCCGAAAGAAAATTCGGTCGATCAGATCGGTGCGCAGCAGCGCAACCGTCTGGTCATCCAGATCAAGTGCAACCGTGCCCTTCTCTGCACGCAACCTGGCCGAGACTGCAAACGCGGTGTTTGCCAGCGCCGCATCGTAGGCCGCCTCGACCGGTTCGATCGCGCGGTGAAAGTCGAACACCGAGAAAGCACCCAGAATCAGCACCAGGGAAGGCAGCAGCCACAGTTGCAGCCGCGTGCGAATGCTCGGTGGCTTCAAGCGACGGTCTCTTCGAGCCGGTAGCCCACGCCGCGCACGGTGCGGATCAGAACGCCCGCCCCCTCAAGCTTGCCGCGCAGCCGAGAGATGTAGACCTCGATCGCGTTGGGGCCGAGGTTGTCGTCCCAGCCACTGATCGCCTGCAACAGCTTGTCCTTGGACACCACGGTGTTGGCGTGCAGCATCAGGTATTCCATGATCGACCACTCGCGCGGCGTCAACTCGATCAGGCCTGCACGCGAATGCAACTCCCGACGTGACGCATCCATGACCAGTTCACCAACCTGCGTGGACGACGAGACCGATGCGCCGGTACGCCGAATCAGCGCCCGGGAACGCGCGATCAGCTCGCGCAGCACAAACGGCTTGACGATGTAGTCATCAGCGCCAAGGTTCAACCCGTCAACACGATCGTCGATGCCATCGCGTGCGGTCAGGATCAACACCGGGGTGCGGCGTTCTGGGCCACTGCGGGCACGCAAGCGACGCAACCAGTCGAGCCCGCTGATGCCAGGCAGACCCAGATCCAGCACCATCAGGTCGAAGTGCTCGCTGCGAATCGCCAGATCCGCCTTTTCCGCACTCTCGACACGATCGACCGCAAAGCCCGCATCACGCAGGCCGCCCAGCAGCGCATCAGCCACCAGCGGGTCGTCTTCAATTACCAGGATTCGCATGGTCCGGACCGCAAAAGCTTCATGGTATCCCCCATGAACGGGATCACAAGCGTATTCGTGCCGGGCTGTCGCCTGCCTGACGGCTCGCGCTCAATTCACGCTGGCTGGAAGCCATTCCGATCTGAGGTACCCAGGCAAGCGCCGGAACCCGCTCGCGAGACTCAGCGCCGCGCGTTTCTCGCCGCCAGGCGCGCCCGGCTCCAGTGCCGCAAGACCTCGAACACCGCTGGTAGTCCGGGGATGATGATGAACGCGAGCGTCACCCACTGAAAGTGCGCTTTGA
>JALRBB010000070.1 GCA_023257915.1 Quisquiliibacterium sp.
GCCCACCGCATCGTCGGCAAGGCCCAACTCGACCGCTTTGCGGCTCTGTCGCTTCGCTACGGCGACCTGTTGCTGGTGGCGTTTCGCGCGATGCCGGTTCTGGCCGAGGCGACAACGATCCTTGCCGGCATGGCCAGAACCCCGATGCACCGCTTCCTGCGCGTCGTGTCGATCGGCAACATCGTCGTCGCATTTGTGTACGCCTGGATCGGTGCAATTTCCGCGAGCCAGTCGTCATTTTTGTTCGCGTCGATCGCCTCGATCGTGCTGCCGATTCTGATCGTGCTGGCGATGCGGCGCGCGGCTGCTTCGCGAGCCCACTGAACCGAAAGGACTGCCTACGATGCCCAAACCCGTCCCGAAACCCGTGACACCCGAGGAACTGCCCGAACTGGCACTTGCGGTTCTCAAGGCCGACCGCTTCCCGATCCTCGCTTCGGTCGACGGCGACCAGCCCCGCGCGCGGCCGATCACCGCAACCTGGACAGATGGCTTCACGGTCTACTTCGCGAACCTGAAGCGCTTTCACAAGACCGTTGAGTTGGCCGCCAACCCGAAGGTCGAACTGTGCTTCCTGAGCCCGAGCGACGACCAGGTCCGGATCACCGGAATCGCTGAACTGGTGACCGACGACGCGACGCAGCAGGAGGCGTTTCGTCGCGACAAGCTGCTCAAGCACTACCTGAAAAGCCCGGACAATCCCGAGTTCGCGCTGTACAGAATCCGGCCAGTGCAGGTGCGCTTCATGCGCGAATGGGCTCTCGAGTATTTTGACGTGCCGCTCTGAGCAGCCAGCACAGGGCCAGCGTTATTTAGCCGCCCAACCGTAAAAGTCCGGCAAATTCATCTCAAAGCCGCTAGAGCTCACGGCAACGACAGGGGCCTCCTAGCGCGCTTGGGTCGCGGGCCGCGAGGCTTCATGGTCAGTCGTTTAACCCAGGACGCTTGGCGCTCGTCACAAGCTCATGCGCAGCCAGCCAGGCTTTGATCTCGGCCTCGAGCGCCAGATAGTCTTCGCAAATCGTATTGAACAGGAACGCAAACTTCTCCAGTTGCCCCGCCCGCGCCGACAGATCCAGCGCCGCACAATGCTCCGACATCGTCACCGCCGCAATGCTGGCGGCCCGTCCCTTGAGCAGGTGCGCCAGCTTTTGCACCGCGTCGCTGTCCGACTTGCCCACCGCCTCGGCTAGCTGCTTGATCGTACCCGGCGTCTCCTGCAGCACAACCGG
>JALRBB010000405.1 GCA_023257915.1 Quisquiliibacterium sp.
TTCTCGAAATAGACCCGCATCACGATCTCCAGATCATCGCGCAGCCGCTCGCGCTCGACCACCAGCCGGCGCGCGTATTCCATCGCGGCGACCTGGTCATGGATCGAGCACGGTCCGATGATCACCAACAACCGGTCATCCATGCCGTGCAGGATCCGGTGAATCGCCTGGCGCGAGCCATAGGTGACGACCGAGGCCTTCTCGCTGACCGGCAGTTCACGCAGCAGGTGCGAAGGCGGCGCGAGCTCCTTGATCTCGCGGATTCGAACGTCGTCTGTCGTTGCTCTCATCATTGGCTCCAGGGCTTTTCGCCGTCCATAAGACTTGGGGTCCACAAAACAAAACCGCCGGCGCTTTTCAGGGCCGGCGGTGTTCGGATTCGGTTCAGGCTTGGGTCAAGCGCGATTCCGACTCCTCCCGCCGGCGGCAGGAAAGCCGAAGTAAAAAAACCCGTAAAAGAAGTTCGGTCGCGTCATGATTGGCGCAGTGTACCCAGCAAGCGTGCGGTCGGCAAGCGCAGACTTCGGGCGCGTCAGCCTGTGCCCCCAACCGTCAGCCCCTCGATCCGCAGCGTCGGCTGGCCGACGCCAACCGGAACGCTCTGCCCGTCCTTGCCGCAGACACCGACACCCGAATCCAGCCGCATATCGTTGCCGATCATCGTGACGCGGGTTAGCGCATCCGGCCCATTGCCGATGATCGTCGCTCCCTTGACCGGATACTGGATACGCCCCTTCTCGACCCAGTAGGCCTCGGACGCCGAAAACACGAACTTGCCATTGGTGATGTCGACTTGCCCGCCGCCAAAGTTGACCGCGTACAGACCGCGCTCGATCGAAGCGACAACCTCGCGTGGATCGTCCTTGCCGCCCAGCATGTAGGTATTGGTCATCCGCGGCATCGGCAGGTGCGCGAAGGATTCGCGTCGACCGTTACCGGTAACCGGCACCTTCATCAGGCGCGCGTTCAGCGAGTCCTGCAGGTAACCCTTCAGGACACCGTCTTCAATCAGGACATTGCACTGCGTCGGATTGCCCTCGTCGTCGATGTTCAGCGATCCGCGACGGTCACGCAGCGTGCCGTCATCCACCACGGTGACACCCTTGGCGGCGACCCGCTTGCCCAGTTGGCCGCAAAACGCCGACGAGCCCTTGCGATTGAAGTCGCCCTCCAGTCCGTGTCCGATCGCCTCGTGCAACAGGACTCCGGGCCATCCGGGGCCCAGGACCACGCTCATCACGCCAGCCGGCGCCGGCCGTGACTCCAGGTTAACCAGCGCTGCATCGACCGCTTCGCGCACATAGCGATCGATCAGCGCATCGTCGAAATGCGCCAGGCCAAATCGACCGCCGCCGCCACTGGTGCCCTGCTCGCGCCGACCATTGGACTCGGCGATCACCGACACCGAAAGCCGGACCAGCGGCCGCACATCAGCGGCAATCAGCCCGTCGGAGCGGGCCACCAGCACGACGTCATGTTCGGCGGCCAGGCCGGCCATGACCTGCACAACGCGCGGATCGCGGGCTCGCGCCAGCGTTTCGACCTTCTCGAGCAGTGCTACCTTGGCCGTGGCATCCAGACCGGCAATCGGGTCGGCGACCGGGTACAGCGTACGGCCGGCTCCAGGGGTCAGCATGCCAGCCACCCGCCTTCGGCCAGCACCTTGCCGGGCGATGGTGCGGGTGGCCCGCGCGGCCGACAGCAAGGCACCGGCGTGAATTTCATCGGAATACGCGAACGCGGTCTTATCCCCGCTGACCGCACGCACGCCAACGCCCTGGTCGATCGAGAAGCTGCCGCTCTTGACGATGCCTTCCTCCAGACTCCAGCCCTCGTGGCGGGTGTACTGGAAATACAGATCGGCGTAGTCGACACGGTGCTCGAACACCTCGGCCAGCGCCCGGGTCAGGTCAGATTCGTCAAGCCCGGCGGGTTCGAGCAGCACACTCCTGGCGATAGCCAGGCGGTCGATTCCTTCGTCGGCAATGTTCAAGGTCTTTACTCCCTCAATGCATGGGCGATTACATCACCCGGTGCCCGAGCGCGGGCAGGATGCGGCGGACTTCGTCGATGCGTGAGCGCTCAAGTTTGCCGGCGACCACCCCTTCTCCCTCGGCCAGTACCGACTGGATCTCGCCCCAGGGGTCGATCAGCATCGTATGCCCCCAGGTGCGGCGTCCGTTCGGATGCTTGCCACCTTGTGCGGGGGCCAGAACATAGCACTGGTTTTCGATCGCCCGCGCGCGCAGCAAGATCTCCCAGTGCGCCGAGCCGGTGGTGTAGGTGAACGCCGATGGAACGACGATCAGATCGACAGGCGCAAGCGCACGATACAACTCCGGAAAACGCAGGTCATAGCAGATCGACAATCCGATCCGCCAGCCTTCGACGTCAACGACTACCGGCGTGCGCGCCGCCTCGATCGTGGCCGCCTCATCGAACTTCTCGATACCACGCTGAAAGCCAAACAGATGGATCTTGTCGTAGCGGGCAACCCGCTGTCCGTCCGGCCCGTAGACTAGCAACGCATTACGCACCTTGGCCGGACGATCGCAGGCCAGAGGCACCGTACCGCCAAGCAGCCAGATCCGGTGTTCGGCAGCCTGCTGCGCCAAAAAGGCCTGCAGCGGTCCATCGCCATCAGCCTCGCGGATTGCGACCTTGTCGGTATCGCGTTCACCGAGCAGGCAGAAGTATTCCGGTAGCACGACCAGCTTGGCGCCCTCGGCTGCGGCCTGCGCAATGAGACGGCCAGCCGACTCCATGTTCGGAGCAGGCTGCGGTGCCGAGATCATCTGCACCGCGGCAACCGGTAAGGCATGGGTGTTTTCTGTCATGGCATGATCTGTTGAAGCGAATTGATCGATCGGCGCCTTTCGACGACCTGCGGATCGGCCCAGGAACCGCTGACATCGTACTCGTAGCGCAGCAACTGCTGGATCGGACCGCGCAAGGCAAGCTGTGCGACGAAGGATCCAAGCCCGATCGCCGGGTTCACCATCGCCCCGTAGGCAAGCGACGCAAGACCCGCATTGATTTCGGGTGTTACTTCGACGCGCAACTGCTGGGTCTCTCGCGCGATGTCCGCGCTCCCCGAGATACGAACCTGCGCCTGAACCCCCTTCATCACCAGGTTTTCAGAGCGAGCCACCCCGTGCGCAATCGCCACATCGCCGTTGACCTCGTCGAAGGCGAAACCCTGGGCGAATATGTCACGAAAATCGAGTGTCAGGCGTCGCGGCAGCGACTGCAGGCTCAACACGCCAATCAACTTGGCAATCCCCGGGTCGGATTTCAGGAACTGCCCTTTGCCGATCGCCAGCTTCAGACTGCCACCCAGTGAGGCATAGTCGATCGCCATCGGCGAACCTTGCCAATACACCTGTCCGGAAATCTTGCCGGCTGCGCCACGCATCACGTCCTTGAGCCCGAACAGGCCCAACGTGCCGCCGGAATCGGCTAGCCGCAAGTCGAACGTCAGTCGGGTCGGACGAACTCCGGCCACTGCCGCCGGAGCCCATGAACCGGTCGCATCGAAGCTTGCCGCCGGGTTTCGGATTCGCAGCGTGTCCAGCCTCCAGCCTGGCCGGGCCGGATTGACGCTATTGGTTGCCTTGAGCTCGAGTTGCCCGAGCGGATGCTCGAACAGCACGAAGTTGTCGGCCAGGATGTCGAGCGCCGGCAGGTCGGTTGGCGCCGTATCCAGCAGGTTTTCGAACTCACGCACCCGGGTCCGGGGAATCTCCAGCTTGTTGAAACGGGCCGTCAGCGTGCCGATCGGCTGACCGGGTAGAGCGGCGCGCCAGTTGAAAAAGCCCTGCACCTCGCGAGCATCGATATTCGCGCTCCAGAACTCACCGATCCGGGTGGCGCCAAGCACGACATTGTGAAGATCCTTGCCCGCGACGGTGAGCCGATCAGCGCGCACCGACACGGTTTGCGGCTGCAGCGCATCACCACGCACATAGCCCTCGGCCACCTTCTCGCCGCCGACGCGCAGTTCGGGCGCACGCAGCAGTGGCATCCAGGCATCGACATCGACCAGATCGGAGTCGAGCGATACCGCCAGACCTTCACCTCGCAGCACCGGCTCGACGTTCATGGCCAGCGCACCGCGCCGGATCAGCAGCTTTTCGCTGCCCGGCTCGCGCTCGCGCTCGAGCAACAGCCGGATCGAGTCGCGCAGCACCAGTCGGATGGTGTCCCGGGCCGGCCTGGCCAGAGGATCGGCTGGAAGCTCCGGCGTGGCCGTCACCTTCAGCGGCCATGCCTCTTGCGCTGCCTTGCGAAACGGAGGAGGCAGACTCGAATACAGGCCGCGCAGGTCCGACTCGATCGTGACCTCCGAGGCCAGTCTGCGCACATCGATCCGGGCCCGATAATCGGTCTGGCCACCGAACGCACGGGTCAACGGGTTATCGGCGACCTCACGCATGCCCTGCGCGCTCATACTGCCCTCGGCCTGCAACTCGAAGCGACCTGGCTCCGGAGTCTGCCCCTGGACGCGTAAGCTGCCACCAAGAAAGCTTGCGCGGATATCGCGCAACGCAAGCCGATCCTCGCTGAACTCCAGGCTGCCGCTGACCCGTGAAAAAACCGGCAGCGTCTTGTCGAGCCGCAGTTCGTTGTCGTCGAACCCGACCGAGCCAGCAACCCGCGAGCGATCCAGATCGCTCAGCGGCAACTGGAGTCGCAGCGCCAGCTTTGCATTGCCGGACGCGCTGGCCTCCCGGGTGAAATCATCGATCCGTGTGGCGACCGGGCTCTCGTTGACGAAGCGCAGCATGTCGGCTGCTGGTCCGGTGCCGTTGCCCTCGATCTGCAGCAAGGGCTTGCCGAAGTCTGCGAGCGTCGCGCGCACACCGCTCAGACGGCTGCTGAACACCTGACCGGAGTTGGCCTGGATCCGCATACCGGCCCGCTCGAATGCGAGCGTGCCGTCGATCTTGTCGATCCTTGGCCATCCGGGCGCGTAGCGCAGCCCGACGCCGCGCACCTGCGCGACGATGGCGAATTCGCCGCTGCCGGCGTCCCGGTACGGAAAGTCCTCCAGATCCCCGCGCAGCGTGAATCGCACATCGTCCGCGACACCACCGACGATGGAATCTGCGACCCACTGTCTGACGACCTCGTCGATCTGCAAGGGCAAGTAGCGAGCGACCCGATTCGCTTGCGCGCGCCGTAATTTGCCGGTCAGGGCAACGATGCCCGCTCCCTTGCCGCCAGTGCGATAGCTACCAGTCACCTGTCCGGCGGTATCGGCGTTCGCGAACTCGAAGCGCTCGATTTGCACCGCAAGCTGCTGGCCCTCCTGGCTGCGTTCGAGTTGCCAGCGGGCCTGCGCCGCGAGTGTGTCCAGCTCAATCACCGGTTGGGAAAAAATCCCCGGAAATCCAAACGCCCCTCCCTGACTGCGCAGACGCAATTCCCCGGAGTCACGCCAGATGCGCGCCTCGCCATCGAGGCGTTCGAACCAGGGCAACCGGCCTTTGCCACCGCCCGGGCCACGCTGGCCGGATTCGGACACCGGCTTGCCTGACCGTGACGCTCGTTTGCCGGCGTCGGAATGTGACGGCTCCTTGCCGTAGGCCAGCGACAAACCGCGAAAATCGACCGAGGCCTCCAGCGTGTCCAGCGAGCCCTCGCTCCAGCGCGCACTCAGGCCAGACACGTCACCGGACACCGATAACGGCGCCAGGCGAGCTGACATCGACTCGGGCAAGGGCAGGCTTCGCAGATGGTCAAGCAACTCGGCCGGATCGAACCGGCCGATGCCGATGCGTCCGGCTACCGGCTGCAAGTTGCGATCCAGCGACAACTCCTGCGGCCCGACAGATGACACCATCAGCCCGGGACGCAGCACCGCGTCGAATTGCTCGACCCGGATCGCGAATCCATCCAGATCGCGCCTCGCGCCTGCATCGACCCGCAGCCCGTCCAGCCCCAGCGACCGCCCCTCGTGCCCCCAGCGCAGCGCGTTGCTCTCGATGCGCAACTGCGCATCGGACAAGCGGCCTGAGTCGAACCCTGCCCATGCGAGAAAGTCACCGCGCACTTCTGCGATGCCCGTGAACCGGGCCAGCGGGGCGAAATGGGTCCGCAACTCTCCAAGGTCCAGCGCACGCAGTTCCGTGAATACCGTCCCGGTCCAGCTACGCCAGTCGGCAAGCGGCTTGCCGGCAGCCCGGTAGATCTCGAACGCAAACTGCAAGCGCCCGAGCCCCGCAACCGAAGCGCCCAGGGTCAGGCTGCCACGATGCCTGCGCCCCACCGTGCCCAGCCCCGCCTCGACCGAGCGCAGCATCAGATGGTCACCGCGCAGATGATCGATCCATTCGATGCTGGCGTCATGCAGCAGCACGCGACGCTGATCCAGAAGCACCGCCAAACCGGCCGCGTCACCAGCCCGCGTGTTGGACACTTCGAACCCGGCGATCCTGAGCCGCTGCGCATCGAGCCGCTCGACACGAATGCTCGGAGAATCGAACTGCAGCACCGACAGGCGAAGACGTCCGCTGACCAGCGTCAGCGGAGACACGACCGCGACCGCGCGCGGCACGGTGAGCGGGCTGGAGGCTGAACCCTCGGCGATCGCACCGGGGGCCGCATTCGCCGTCCCCGCCAAGCGCAGCCCATGAATCGTCAGCCGGGGTAACAGGCCCTCGAAGCCGGTCTCGATCCGATCAATCGAGATCGCGACGCCCAGCGCCTGAGACAGCTCGGACACCACCAGGGGACGCCAGTCATCAAGCCTTGGCCATAGGTAATGGCGCAGGCCCAGGAACGCCAATCCTGCGATGAAATACGCGACCAGCAGGACTCCGATCAACAGCCGTGCTGCCGAAGGAAATCGCTCGCCGCGTCCGTGCGGAAGAGGGTTCTGGGACAAGTTCGTTACGCGCCGCGGCCGGGAAAGCGCCGGCAACCGCCGGCTTGCCTTGAGTTGCCTTTAGGATACCTTGTCGCAAGCTTCGCTCCGAGCGCGAACCGCTGCCGCACAGCTGACCAGGAACCGATGACGATGGACTATCAAGCGCAGGCGCACTCAGGCTATTTCAGGCGTTCCCTGGGCGCGCTGCAGGCGCGCGCCGCCGGCAGTTTCGATGCGCTAACCACCCTGGATGACTGGATCGGTCGCAAAATCGATGCGACCTTGCTCGAAGCCACCCTGGACCAGACACTGCAGGCCGAACGGGCACGCATCGGCGCAATGCCCAGCGCAGATGCTTATGGCGAGGGAGTCGGGCGTGTGCTGCGCCAGGTGCGCCAGTGCCTGATCATGGCGCTGGCCGAGCGCGACATCCGCGGCCTGGCCCCGTTGTCCGAGGTCTGCAGCGCGATGACCGCATTCGCGGCGATCGCCACCCGGATCGCGATGCGCCAGGCCGGTGCCGAGTTGGCCGAACGCCACGGTCGCCCTCTGGATTCACGCGGCGCCCCGCAGGATCTGCTCGCGGTCGCGATGGGCAAGGGCGGCGCCGACGAACTCAATGTGTCCTCGGACCTGGATCTGATCTTCGTGTTTCGGGAGCAGGGCGAGACCGAAGGCGTAGCGGGCGGCGACGGCCAGATCCGGGCGTCGAGCCGGATCGCCACCGCCGAATTCATGCACCGGCTTGCCCGTCGCACGATCAACCTGCTGGCCGAATCCACCGGCGATGGGTTCGTGTTCCGCGTCGACACCCGTCTTCGCCCCAACGGCGACTCCGGCCCGCTGGTGGCGAGTCTGCCGATGCTCGAGGATTACTTCTTCTCGCAAGGTCGCGAATGGGAGCGGCTCGCCTGGCTCAAGGGCAAGGTTGCCGCCGACTCCGGACTGGCTGGTGACCAGGCCTGCCGCGACGATACGCAGGCGCTTGCCTCGATCGTCACTCCGTTCGTGTTCCGGCGCTACCTCGACTTTCGCGCATTCGGCGCCTTGCGCGAGCTGCATCAGAAAATTCATGCCGAAATTGCCCGGCGCGACGCCCGCAACAGCGGCGGCATCGACCTGAAGCTCGGTCGAGGCGGTATTCGAGAAATCGAATTCACCGCACAACTGTTCCAGATCGTGCGCGGCGGCCGCGATCCCGGTCTGCGCGATCGGCGCACGCTGGTCACGCTGGGCGCCCTGGGCGAGCGCGGCATCCTGCCGCAATCCGACGTGGATGCGCTGCGCGACGCCTACGAATTGCTGCGCCGGGCCGAACATGCGCTGCAGTTTCAGGAAGACGCCCAGACGCATCGGCTCGGACATGATGCCGAGGCTCGAGAGCGCGTCGCGGCGATGCTCGGCATGCCACGCGAGCGCTTCGAGAGCGCACTGGAGTCTGCGCGCACCGCGGTACAGCGGGTCTTCGACGATCTGCTCAAGGCCTCTGACCAAGGTGAACTGCCGCGTGCTGGCGAGGTCGGCGACGGAGCCAAGCCGCCGCCGGAGGCGCTCACGATGCGACTGCAGGCCTTGCGCGACGCGCAGCGTTACCGGGTCGCGGCCGAAGACACCCGCAAGGCGATCGAGACGGTACTGGCCAGGGCGTTTGACGAAAGCGAGGACGAGGCCGCGCTGACCCGGCTGATCGAGCTGATCGAGGCCGTGCTCGGGCGTCCTGCCTACATCGCGCTGCTCGCACAGTTTCCGCTCGCCCAACGTCGCGTGATGACACTGCTCGGCAAGGCGAAATGGGCTGCCGACTACCTGAACCACCATCCGATCCTGCTTGATGAACTGCTCGACGGTCAGTTGTTCGAACCGGCCGACTATGCATCCTGGGAGGCCGCGCTGCGCGAGGCACTAGCCGGCGCGCGACTGGACGGCGAACCCGACATCGAACTGCAGATGGACCTGATGCGCGAGGCGCATCACGCGCAGCTGTTCCGACTGCTCGCACAAGACCTCGAGGGGCTGCACAGCGTCGAGCGCATCTCGGACCACCTGAGCGAATTGGCCGACCGGGTGCTGGCGATTACGCTGGACCTGGTCTGGCCGCTGATTCGCAAGCGTCATCGCGACACACCCCGCTTCGCGGTGATTGCCTATGGCCGGCTCGGCGGCAAGGAACTCGGTTATGCATCCGACCTCGATCTGGTCTACCTGTTCGACGACGATGACGATGCCGCGCAGATGGCCTATTCGCAATTGGGCACCCGACTGGGCACCTGGTTGTCCTCACGCACTGCAGCCGGACAGTTGTTCGATGTTGACCTGCGGCTGCGGCCCAACGGCGATGCCGGCCTGATCGTGAGCAGCCTGAACGGGTTTCGCAGCTACCAGCGCGACTCGGCCTGGGTCTGGGAGCACCAGGCGCTGACACGGGCGCGCTTTGCCGCGGGCGATGCGCAAATCGGCGCCGCGTTCGAGCAGGAGCGCCGAGCAATCCTGTCGCGCGAACGCGACCTGGACGCGCTTCGCAAGGAAGTGATCTCGATGCGCGAGCGCATGCACGAAGGGCATCCGAACCGCAGCGAGCTGTTCGATCTGAAACATGACGACGGCGGCATGGTCGATATCGAGTTCATCGTGCAGACGCTCGTGCTGGCGCATGCGCATGCGCATCCGGAACTGCTCGAAAACCTGGGCAACATCGCCCTGCTGCGTCGCGCCGGCCAGGCCGGCCTGATCGACGCGCAGCTGGCCGAACGGGTGGCAACCGCCTACCGCAGCTTTCGACAGTTACAGCACACGCTGCGTCTGAACGATGTTCGCTACGCCCGAGTCGAGCCCGACAGCGTCCAGGCGCTGCGCGATGATGTGAAAGCCTTGTGGCAGGCGGTGCTAGGCGATCCGCCGACTCAGTAGCCCAAGCATCGGCCATCGCGAGGCTCTTGCAGCTCTCGCGACTGTTACCGCTATTTCGACTTTTGCGACTGCCCGCGCTCGACGATGTCAGCGCGCCGCCGTTCGATGTCGCCTGCATCGACCGCGGCATTCGCCTGTCTTGCCCGCTCGGCCTCCAGCTGCATGCCATCGGCAAATGCCGCAGCGAATCCGTCATCGATCAGTTTCTTGTAGTCGACCAGCATCTGCGGAATCACCGACAACATGTCGAGCGCCAACGCCCGCGCCTGCTCAAGTAGCTGAGCCGGTTCGACGACACGATTGACCAGCCCCCATTCGCAGGCCTGGCGCGCCGACAGAAAGTTGCCGGTCAAGGACAACTCCTTGGCGCGGTAAACGCCAATCGCCCGGCTCAGGCGCTGCGACAACCCCCAGCCCGGCATCACACCGACTCGCGCATGCGTGTCGGCAAAACGCGCCTCGCTCGACGCGAGCAGCACATCGCAGGCGAGCGCCAGCTCAAAGCCCCCGGTGATCGCCGCACCATTGATCGCACCAATGACCGGCCCCGAAAAACGCTCCAGCGCACGCACCGGATCGCGCACCTGGACCGCGAATGCCGCCGAACCCTCGCCACCCGCGCCAAGCTCTTTCAGATCCAGCCCCGCGCAAAACGCCTTGCCAGCACCGGTCAGGATCAGCACCCGCACCGCCGGATCCGCCTCCAGCGCCTCGATCTGTGCCGCGAGTTCCTCGCGAAGCCGCCGGGACAGCGCGTTCATCGCTTCCGGCCGGTTCAGCGTCAAAACCGCGTACCCCTGCGGCGCGCGCTCGACGATCAGCAAGCCATGTTCCATGCACAAATCCCTGTTGACTCAGGCAGCCGCCGGCGCCGTCTTTCCGGTGCGCCAGCCGATGCGCCCGCCCAGCCAGATCGCAGCCCCCAGCACCAGCAATACAAAGGGCAGCGACAGCAGATTGAGCACCGACCAGCCGTTGACGAACAACAGCGCACCGGACGAAGCCGAAGAGGTGACCATCACTGAAAACACGCACAAGTCCATGAAACCCTGGACTTTCATGCGCTCGGCGGGCCGGTAACTGCTGGTGAGCAGCGTGGTACCGCCGGTGTACATGAAGTTCCAGCCCAGTCCGAGCAGGAACAAGGCCGCCAGAAAGTGCATCAGATCGACCCCGGACAGCGCGATCACGACACAGGCCAGCATCAGCGTGCAGCCGGCGATGATGATCTGCAGCACACCAAATCTGGCGACCAGAGAGCCGGTGATCAGACCCGGCGCAAACATGCCGATCACATGCCATTCGATGACCAGAGCGGCAGAGGCAAACGGATGCTTGCAGACCTGCATCGCGAGCGGCGTGGACACCATCAGCAGGTTCATGATGCCGTAGCCGAGCGCAGCCGTCATGATCGCGAACCAGCAGGTCGGCTGGCGCAGGATTTCGCGCAGGCCACGTATCTCGCCAATCGCAGCCACTGCCTCCTTGGAAGGCAAACGCAGCAACTGCACCAGTAACAATGAGGCGAGCGCAAAACCGATCAGCGTCAGGTAGGTGCCGGCAAACTGTGTGGCCAGCCACTGGCTGGACCACTTGGCCAGCTCCGGACCGATGACACCGCCGGCGATGCCGCCGGTGACCACCAGAGAGATCGCCTTGGCCCGGAACGAGGGCTGGTACTTGTCGGCCACATCGGCTGCGGCAAAGCGCAAGCTGGCGCCAAAGGCGTTGTACAGGCCCAGCACGAAGGTGGCGAAACACAGCAGGCCCAGGCTCTTTTGCGTCATCGCATACCAGGCCAGCAGCGAGCCGATCATCGCAACCAACGATCCGACGGTGTAGCCGATGCGACGCCCGAAGCGGTTCATCACCGCCGCCGCCGGCATCGCCCAGAGCGCTCCCCCGAGCACATAGCCGGTGACCGGCAGCGTCGCCATCAGCTTGTTGTCCGCGATCGCCAGCCCGGCCAGACCGTTGACCACGATCAGCGTCGTGTTGTTCGTGAACAGCAGCGCCTGCAGCGCGGTCAACAGCGTCAGCTGACTTCGAAGTGAGGAGAGCATAGGGGTCTGGCCTGCCTGGAAGCGGACGCCCGGCCGCTGGCCAGGCAAGTTCGCGAGTATAGGACCTGTGGCCGCCCGCCGGCCGGCCGGAGCGCCGCCTGCCGGCCGACGCCATTCAGTCCGTGGACGAAATCGGACCCACGGCCCCCGACGTCCGCCGCGCATTGGATAGAATCGCGCTCTGGATCCGAAATTCACGCAACATCACTCATTTCCCGGGAGTTTCCTATGTCGATGGCCGACCGCGACGGTTTGATCTGGTTCGACGGCAAGATGGTCGATTGGCGCGACGCCAAGCTGCACGTGCTGACCCACACCCTGCACTACGGCATGGGCGTGTTCGAGGGCGTCCGTGCATACAAGACCGGCACCGGCACCGCAATCTTCAGGCTCAAGGAACACACGACCCGACTGTTCAACTCGGCCAAGATCTTCCAGATGACGATCCCGTACGCGTTCGACGAGATCCTGCAGGCGCAACTGGACACGGTCCGCCAGAACAAGCTCGAGTCCTGCTACATCCGTCCGCTCGCCTGGATCGGCTCGGAGAAAATGGGCGTCTCGCCGAAGGGCAACACGATCCATGTCGCGATCGCGGTGTGGCCCTGGGGCGCCTATCTTGGCGAGGACGGCATCGCCAAGGGCATTCGCATCAAGACGTCTTCGTACAGCCGGCACCATGTCAATGTCTCGCTGGTGCGCGCCAAAGCCAGCGGCTACTACATCAACTCGATTCTGGCCAACCAGGAAGTCACCGCAAACGGTTACGACGAGGCGCTGCTGCTCGATACGGATGGCTACGTCTCCGAGGGTGCCGGCGAGAACGTGTTCATCGTCAAGAACGGCAAGCTGTACACCCCGGATCTTGCGTCCTGCCTGGACGGCATCACGCGCGATTCGGTCATCACGATGGCGCGCGACCTGGGTATCGAAGTCATCGAAAAGCGCATCACGCGTGACGAGATGTATTGCGCCGACGAAGCATTTTTCACCGGCACTGCGGCCGAAATCACCCCGATCCGCGAACTCGATGACCGAACCATCGGTGCTGGCAGCCGCGGCCCGGTCACCGAAAAGCTGCAGTCGCTGTTCTTCGACGTGGTTGCCGGCAAGAGCGAAAAGTACGCTCATTGGCTAAGCGCGGTCTGATCGCCATGCAAGCCAGCGACAAGAGCGCCGCAGCCGTCGAACTCGACGGCTCCGACCTGCCGGCCTATTGCCCAAATCCGCGCATGCCGATCTGGAGCAGTCACCCGAAGGTGTTCATCGACGTCACGCACGACGGCGAAGGCCGCTGCCCATACTGCGGCACCCTGTATCGTTTGAAACCCGGCGCGGTCGTCAAAGGCCATCACTGAGCCGGGCGGCCCGGAGCAGATTCCGGGCCCATGCGCCTGGCTCACCGGCCTAGTCGCGACGGGCAGTCTTGGGGGAAAATAAGGCTCCCCCCTGCCCTGGTCGCATCACCTTGAACACCCTGATCGTTGCCCCGAACTGGATCGGTGACGCCGTGATGGCGCAGCCGCTGTTGGCGCTGCTCGCCCGCAACGATCCGCAGGCGTGCATCGAGGTGCTCGCACCGCCACAGGTCGCGCCGGTGTTCGCCGCGATGGCCGAGGTGGCCGGGGTCATCGAGGCGCCGAACCTGCGGGGCAGGCTGCAGTTGCGCGAACGCTGGCAACTGGCGCGACAGCTTCGCGGCCGCTACCAGCGCTGCTATGTACTGCCCAATTCGCTGAAATCGGCGCTGATCCCGTTCATGGCCGGCATCGCGCAGCGCCACGGCCATCTGGGCGAGTCGCGCTACCTGCTGCTCAACCGCGCACACCGCAGCGGCAAAGCCAGACACCTGCCGATGGTCGAGCATTACGCAAGACTGGCGTTCCCTGCGCAAGAACCGATACCGGCCGGCGTGCCCGACCCGGTGCTGCGGGTTGCGCCGGCGCAAATCCAGGCCGCGCGTAGCCGGCTCAAGATCGAGGCCGACGCCCCCTTGTTCGTCTTGTGCCCGGGCGCCGAGTACGGTGCGGCCAAGCGATGGCCGGCCCGGCATTTCGGGGCCTTGGCAAGCATGATCGCCAACGAATGGCCGGAGGCGATCATCGCGCTGCTGGGCTCGGCCAAGGAACGCACCCTGGCGACCGAAATCGCCGCGCTGTCGGGCCAGGAGCTGCGCAACCTGTGCGGGGAAACCTCGCTGGCTGAAGCGCTTGCCCTGATCGCCGGCGCTGACGCCGTGGTCTCGAACGATTCCGGGCTGATGCACATCGCCGGTGCGTTCGACCGCAAGCTGGTGGTGATCTACGGCGCATCGTCGGAGAAGATGACGCCGCCGTAGCCGAAACGCTGGCTGCCAAAGTAGTTCGGTACGCCCTGCACCTTGAGCTGTTGCAGGCGTGCATCAAGGGCCTGGTGGTCGGCTGCCAGGGCGGTCAGGCGCAGGGTGAAGCCGTTCGCC
>JALRBB010000250.1 GCA_023257915.1 Quisquiliibacterium sp.
CAGGTCAATGGGTGGACCGCTGAGCTCGGCAAGCGTATCCCCTACGATCCGGTCAAGGCGCGTGAGTTGCTGAAGGCTGCGGGTTATGACAACAACCTGGAGTTCACGCTCGACTGCCCGAACAATCGTTATGTGAATGACGAGGAAGTCTGCCAGGCGGTGGTCGGCATGTGGGCCAAGGCCGGTGTCAAGGCCAAGCTGAACGCAATGCCATTCGGCCCGTTCATTGCGAAGATCCAAAAGTTCGACTCCAGCGCTTACCTGCTCGGTTGGGGCGTTGCCACCTACGACGCGCAATACACGTTGCAGTCGCTGGTTCGCACCCGCGTGGGCGGTGCGGACGGCAACTTCAACCTGGCGGGCGTGAGCAGCGCGAAAGTCGATGCGCTGGTCGATGCGATGAAGAGCGAGATGGACAAGGCCAAGCGCGACCAGATGCTGCGTGATGGACTCGCGGCTACTCGCGACGAAGCGCTATACGTTCCGCTGCATCACCAGATGCGTCCCTGGGCGATGAAAAAATCGGTGAGCATTGCGCACAACTCGAACGATGCCCCGAAGATGTATTACGCCAACGTAAAGTAACACCCTGATCCGGTGCGCCCCTGCCAGCCGCATGGCCGGCTGCAGGGCGTACTCGCACCGGAACACCCTTCATCCAGATGCTCGCGTTTATCCTCCGGCGGCTGCTGCAGGCAGCGATCGTGATGCTGGTCGTCGCGTTCATCGCATTCGCGTTGTTCCAGTTCGTCGGCGACCCTGCGCTGGCGATGCTCGGACAGGATGCAACCCCGGAGCAGCACCAGCAGCTACGTCGCGACCTCGGGCTGGACCAGCCGTTTCCGGTTCAGTTCGCGCATTTCGTGGCCAACGCCGCGCAAGGCGAGTTTGGTATCTCCTACCGCCAGGGACGCAATGTTTCGGAGCTGCTGATCGAGCGCTTCCCCGCCACGCTTGAGCTCGCGATCTGCGCGGCGGTGCTTGCGCTGGCAATCGGCATCCCGGTTGGGGTCTACACAGCACTGCGCCGGCGTGGCCTGCTTACCCAGTTCTTCATGGCGATGTCGCTGCTCGGCGTGTCGCTACCGGTTTTTCTGGTCGGCATTTTGTTGATCCTGATCTTTGCAGTGGCGCTGGGCTGGCTGCCCTCGTACGGACGCGGCGAGGTGGTTCAGATCGGTCGGATCGGGCTCGGTTTGCTGACCGCGGACGGAGCCAGGCACCTGATCCTGCCTTCGATCACGCTGGCGCTGTTTCAGCTTGCGCTCGTGATGCGCATGGTGCGCGCCGAGATGCTCGAGGTGCAACGCACTGACTACATCAAGTTCGCACGGGCGCGCGGCCTGTCGGATCGGCTGATCAACTTTCGCTACGCGCTAAAGAACACCCTGGTCCCCGTGATCACCATTGTCGGTCTGCAGATGGGTTCGCTGATCGCCTTTGCGATCGTCACCGAAACCGTTTTCCAGTGGCCTGGCATGGGGTTGCTGTTCATCCAGTCCGTGCAAGGCGCCGACATTCCGATCATGGCGGCCTACTTGATGCTGATCTCGCTGGTCTTTGTTGTGATCAACCTGACGGTCGACTTGCTGTACTTCGCGGTCGACCCTCGCCTGCGGGTCGAGCGGCCCGGTTCGAGCGGACACTGAATGCGCTTTTTCGACAGCGATCTTTGGCATAGTTTTCGCAATGCGCCGGTGGCGCAAGGCGCCGCCGTGGTGGCACTGCTGATGATCTTCGCATCGGCGCTGGCTCCATGGGTAGCGCCGTTCAACCCCTTCGACCTGGCTACGCTGGATCTCAATGATGCGCTTGCCCCGCCAGCCTGGCTCGAAGCCGGCAGTATTCGCTACCTGCTCGGCACCGATGACCAGGGACGCGACGTGCTGTCGACGATTCTCTACGGTTCGCGCATCTCACTGCTGGTTGGTTTCGGATCGGTGATTCTCGCGACCATTCTGGGCGTCGGTCTCGGGTTGTTGTCCGGCTATGTCGGTGGCCGACTGGATGCCTTCATCATGCGCGTGGCGGACGTGCAACTGTCGTTCCCGGCCATCCTGATCGCACTGCTGATTGACGGCGTTGCCCGCGCGGTCGTCGCGCATGACGGCCAGGACAGCACCATGGCAATCCTGGTGCTGATCGGCTCGATCAGCCTGGCGAACTGGGTCTCCTATGCGCGCACGGTGCGCGGTTCAACACTCGTCGAAAAGAACAAGGAGTATGTGCAAGCTGCGCGGGTGATCGGCGTGCCGCGCTGGACGATCATGCTGCGCCACGTGCTGCCCAATGTCACCGGCCCGGTGCTGGTGATCGCAACGATCAATGTGGCAACCGCGATCATCACCGAGGCGACGCTGTCATTCCTCGGTGTGGGTGTGCCGCCAACCACCCCGTCGCTGGGCACGATGATCAACACCGGCAACAACTTTTTGTACTCCGGGGAGTGGTGGTTGGTGATCTTCCCGGGTGCCGCTTTGGTACTGCTTTGCATGTCGGTCAATCTGCTTGGCGACTGGCTGCGCGATGCGTTGAACCCGAAGCTGCAATGAGCGCTGCATCCACCATCGTTCATCCAACGGCCGGGGACGCTGGCTCCCGGTCTGCGCCATTGCTGCAGGTCCGCGGTTTGCGCGTTGAATTCCCGACCCGACGCGGCACGCTGGTCGCGCTGGATGATGTGACGTTCGAGATCGGGCGCGGCGAAACGCTGGGTGTGGTCGGCGAGTCCGGGGCGGGAAAGTCGCTGACGGGTGCCTCGATCATTGGCCTGCTCGAGCCGCCAGGTCGAATCGCGAGCGGCCAGATCCTGTTCGACGGAAAACGCCTGGACAATCTTCCTGCGGAGCAGATGCGCCGGATCCGTGGTCGACAGATCGCAGCCATCTTTCAGGATCCGCTCACCTCGCTGAACCCGCTGTTCACCGTCGGCAGACAACTGATCGACACCATCTGCACGCACCTGGAACTGAGCGAGACTCAGGCGCGCCAGCGCGCGATCGAGTTGCTAGCCGAGACCGGCATCCCTGCACCCGAGACCCGCGTCGATCACTATCCTCATCAGTTCTCGGGTGGCATGCGCCAGCGCGTTGTGATCGCGCTGGCCCTGGCCGCGCAGCCGCGACTGATCGTCGCCGATGAGCCAACCACCGCGCTGGACGTGTCGATCCAGGCCCAGATCATCGCCTTGCTCAAGCGGCTGGCCCGCGAGCACTCCACGTCGGTCATGCTGATCACCCACGACATGGGCGTGATTGCCGAAACAGCCGATCGGGTAGCCGTGATGTACGCGGGACGGATCGCCGAGATCGGCCCGGTCGATGAAGTGATCCACCGGCCGCGTCACCCCTACACGCAGGGCCTGATGGCGTCGATCCCTTCGGTGCACGAAAATCGCGAGCGACTCGCGCAGATCGATGGCGCGATGCCCAGGCTCAATGCAATCCCCACCGGCTGCGCATTCAACCCACGCTGCCCGCGTGTTCAGGCGCGCTGCCGCGAACAACGACCGGAATTGCGTGAGTACGGCGCATCGCAAGCCGCCTGCTGGTTCGTGGACACCTGAGATGCCCTCTTCCGACACCGTCACCCTCGTTCAGGCCGACTCCATCGGCAAGGTGTTCGACGTCTCGGCGCCCTGGCTGAATCGGGTTCTCGAGCGAAAACCGCGCCTGCTGTTGCATGCGGTCGACAAACTCAGCCTGACGATTCGGCGCGGCGAGACCCTAGCCCTGGTCGGAGAGTCTGGATGCGGCAAGTCGACAGTCGCCCGACTGCTCGTGGGCCTGTACCGATGTTCCACCGGCAGCATCCGCTTTGACGGTCAGCCGATGCCGGCGATCGAAGATGCAGGCCATGGTGCTTCTGCCCACGAGATGCGCAGGCGCATTCAGATGATTTTTCAGGATCCGTATGCGAGCCTGAATCCGCGCTGGACCGTGGGACGGATCATCGCCGAGCCAATCCATGTCCACCGGCTGCTTGCCGATGAGAACGCCATTGGGGAACGCGTCTCGGCACTGCTGGCCCAGGTGGGGCTGTCCCCGAACGATGCGCTGAAGTATCCACACCAGTTTTCCGGCGGTCAGCGACAGCGAATCTCGATCGCGCGCGCGCTTGCCTCGGAACCGGAGTTCCTGGTCTGCGACGAACCCACCTCTGCTCTGGATGTCTCGGTACAGGCCCAGGTACTGAACCTGATGCGTGAGTTGCAGCGCGAACGCGGCCTGACCTACCTGTTCATCTCGCACAACCTGGCGGTGGTGCGCCACGTGAGTGACAACGTGGGCGTGATGTATTTGGGGCAGTTGGTGGAATTGGCCGACAAGCACAGCTTGTTCAGTAATCCGCAGCATCCGTACACGCGCATGTTGCTCGATGCCATCCCCAAGATGAAAGACACTGGCCGTGCGCGGACCCCCGTGCAAGGCGAGGTGCCCAATCCACTCAACCCACCACCTGGCTGCAGCTTCAACCCCCGTTGCCCCTTGGCCAATGAGCGCTGCAGAACGGAACGCCCTGTTTTGAAAAAC
>JALRBB010000278.1 GCA_023257915.1 Quisquiliibacterium sp.
GTTGCCTCGCGTGATCTCGCCGAGTCGTGCCGACTGCGCCTCGCCAAAGCCGCGCAGCGTTGCGGCAAGTTCCTCCCGACCTCGGCGGGTCTGCTCGGTGGCCGCTTCACGATTCAGGCGCGCATCCTCCGAGACCGCCTCGCGCATCAGTCGGGCATCTAGCTGTACCGCCTCGCGCAACGCGCCCAGGCGCTGCTCATTGGATTCGGTCAGGCGCGTGAGCTGCTGGGCGAAACCGTCGATCTGCCCGTTCTGCACACTGGCGATCGCGCTCATCTGCTGGTTCAGGTTCGTGCCGAATTGCGCGATCGAAGCTGACAACTCGGCCCTGCCCTGCTGGGCTTGTCGCGCGGAGTGCTCAATCAGCGCGAGCTCCAGCTGGCGCAAGGACGCCGCCTGTTGCTGCGCAAGCTCGGCCTGATGCTCGCGCAACTGCGCCAGACGCTGCCCGAATTCAGCGAGCAACGGAGCCGGATCCGTCGGCCGGCGCAGCAGCAGCGCAATGCACAGCAGCACCGCAAGCGCAGCGAGGCTGACGGCGGCAATCAACAGCGGGTCAGAACTGACAAACATCTGCATGGCGATCGAAACATTTGGTCGGATGGGCAACTCAGCCTGGCTGGTTGCGCATCCAGTCAGCGGTCCCGTAAAACGACTCGAGCAAGCGCTCCAGCAGTGCTGGCGGCACCTGGATATCCTGCATCGCCCGCCCCATGCAGACCAGCCACTGGTCGCGCTCGCGACTGGCGATCGCAAAAGGAAGGTGACGCGCCCGCAGCCGCGGATGCCCAAACCGTTCGACGTAGAGGTTCGGACCGCCCATCCAGCCGCACAGGAACCAGTACAGCTTGTCTCGCGAGCCCTCCAGCGAGGCCGGATGCAGCCCGCGAATCTCGCGAAACTCCGGCTCCAGTTCCATCAGGTCGTAGAAGCGGTCGACCAACTCGCGCACCCGCGCCTCGCCACCGATCAAGTCGAATGCGGTGGCCTGGCCAGTGGTGGCGGTATCGTCGTCGTTGGTACTCATGGCAATGCTCGTTCGGCCGGATGCGCCCAACCGGGCGCCTCCTGCGAAGCATACCTTGCTACAAGACTCGAGCCGACGCTCAAGCCTCACGCAGACTCGCAAGCGGCGGAGCGCGTAGCACCCCGCGCAGACCGAGCCAGCCCGCGATCAGCGCGAGCGACATGCCGGCACCGGTGCCAGCCAGTACCCCCGACCAGCGAAACTCAAGTTCGAAGCCGAACACCTGCGAGCCAAGCAGCATGCCAATCGTCAGGGCACCAACCGATGCCAGCAGACCGGCAAGCCCTCCGGACAGCCCGAGCTCCCAGAGCTGAGCCCTGGCGAGCTGCGCGCGCGAAGCGCCAAGCGCCCGCATCAGCGCGGCCTCGCGAATCCGCTCGTCGCGCGACGCCGCGAGCGCGGTATACAGAACGACGACGCCGGCGGCCAAGGTCATCAGAAACAGCAACTGCACCGCCAGCACCACCTGATCGAGCATCGTCTGGACCTGCCTGAGCAGATGCCCGGTGTCGAAGATCGTCAGGTTCGGGAATTCGCGTATCAGCTCGGCATCTACCGGGGCGCGACCAGCCGGCTGGTGATAGGCCGTGATCAGCGTCTGCGGCGCATCGCGTAGCGCCGCTGGCGACAGGATCATGAAGAAATTCACTTTCATCGAGTCCCAGTTCAGCTTGCGCACACTGCTGGCGCGCACCTCGATGCGCTGGCCGGCGACCTCGAAGGCCAGAAGATCCCCAAGCTTGAGCCCGAGCGTCGACAAGATTCCGGACTCGATCGAGACCTCCATCGCCTGAGGCTCAAACCACTGCCCCTGAATGATGCGGTTATGCCCCGGAGCATCGGCCAGGTAGGACAGATTGAACTCCCGATCCACAAGACGACGCGCCCGCTCACCTTCGTAGTCCGCGGGTCCGACCGGCCTGTCGTTGATCGCGACCAGGCGGCCACGAATCATCGGGTACAGCTCGACCTTGCCGATACCGCCACGCGTGAGCGCTGCCACCACGCCCTGCTCCTGGCCGGGCTGGATATTGATCGCGAACCGGTTCGGTGCATCGGGCGGACTTGCGCGACGCCAGCCGTCGATCAGATCGGTGCGCACCACGGTCAGCAACAGCAGTGCCATCAGTCCGATCGCAAGTGCCACCATCTGCGCGATGCTGGCCGAGCGGCGTCTGGACCAGGACGCCAGAGCCAGGCGGATCGCAGGACTTCGCAGGACCGTCGCGCCGCGATGCCGCAACCCACCGACCAGCTGCATCATCCCCCAGGTAAACAGCACGAACACGGCTGCCCCGGCGGCAAAACCGCCGATCGCGATCAGCGCCAGACGCAGATCCGCCGAAAACCACAACAACAGGCCAATGAACGCGCTCAGCGCCAGCGCGAGGGCGATCAGCGGTGACGCACCAGTCTGCCCCAGCTCACGACGCAGCACGCGCAGCGCCGGTACACCGGCCAGGCGCAGAAACGGCCAGGCACCGAATCCGAGCAATAGCACCAGCCCGGTAGCCAGGCCCTGAAACACCGGCAGCATCCCAGCGGGTGGAAGCGGCAAACCGATCATCGGGGCCAGTACCTGCACCAGGGCCAGATGCACCAGCCAGCCGAGCGCAACACCCGTGATCCCACCGGCAAGCGCAACCCACAACAGCTCCAGACCCAGCACGGTCAGCAGCGTGCGCTGACGAACGCCGATTGCACGCATCACCGCGCATCCGTCCAGATGCCGCTCGGCAAAGCGCCGCGCCGACAACCCGATCGCCACTGCGGCAATCAGGGCCGACAACAGCGCGACAAGTGCAAGAAACTGTTCCGCCCGATCCAGCGTGTTGCGCAATTCCGGCCGTCCGGTCTCAAGCGATTCAATGCGCATCCCGCGCTCGAGCGCCTCGCGTGCCCAGTTCTCGAACCCGGCGACCGCAGCACTCTCCCCAGACACCAGCAGGCGATAGGTGACCCGACTGGCCGGCTGGACCAGGCCGGTTGCCGCCAGATCGTCCAGCCGCATCAATGCCCGCGGGGCGAAGTTGATGATAAAACAACTAAATTTCAATGGGTTGAAACTTTAAAATTCCCTTTATATTTAGGTGGTCCAATTGGAGAAATTTTTGGTGGAATAGTTTTAAAATATATTTGGAAAAAAAACTTAAATAATTTAAAAGGTAT
>JALRBB010000291.1 GCA_023257915.1 Quisquiliibacterium sp.
AAACGCGACGTATGCGATTTCACAACGTGCTTTGGAGTCAAGAACGAAGTTCAATTCACCCTTATCACGTACTGTCACGACAAGGCATAAACCATCATTCACGGCACGAGGCAACTGGATGAGCCCACAACGACCTCGGCGCACCTGCTGCAACTGCACCCCTTCGGGCATCAGCGTGACGAGTTCATCGAACAGATGCACCGGCAGCGTTCGGTCACGTTGCAAGGTCTCGACCGCCTCCTGGCGCGCTTTCAGGGCTTCTATTTCCTGCCTGAGCGTGGCGATCTCCCTGATCTGTGCATCGAGTTTCGTGTTCTCGGCGCGGATGAACTGGTTGCGCGCCTGTTGCGCGTCAATCTGCCCCTGAATCACAAAGCCGATAATCATCGCGACCGCCGCGCCAGCTGCCGCGGTCATCGAGGCAATAAACACAAACGCCTTGCGACGGCGCTCGCGCCGCATCTCGCGATGCGGTAACAGGTTGATTCGAATCACGGTCCGAACCTTCGCAAGGCCAGACCGCAGGCCGTCATCAGCGCTGGGGCGTCGACCTCAAGCTGGCGTTCGCGCACACCGGCGTCAAGCTGCATGCCTTCGAACGGGAGCAGCAGTGCCGTCGGCAGCTGCGTCCGCTCGGCAACGGCCTCGAGTAGTCCGGGCACAACGCTGGTGCCACCGGCGAGATAGATCCGATCGACCTTCGTGTATTCGGTCGATGTGAAAAAGAACTGCAAGGTTCGACTGATGTTCGCGGCGCCCTGGTCAACGAATGGAGCCAGAACCTCCGACTGAAAGCCCGCAGGAAGGTCGCCACTTTTCTTTTTCAGTTCGGCCTCTTCCGGGGTCAGGCCGTAAAGCCTGACCAGATCTTGCGTAAGGATCTGGCCGCCGAAGGCCTGTTCCCGCTCAAAAACGATTTCGGCATCCAGATAGACCGACAAGGCGGTGGCCTGGCTGCCGATGTCGAAGACCGCGATCACTTCGCCCTGGGCATGGTTGGGCAAACCATCGGTGACGTACTGAACCGCCAGGCACGCCGCATAGCTTTCGACATCCACCACAACCGCCTGCAGACCGCACATCTCGGCGATCGCGACGCGGTCCTCGACTTGTTCCTTGCGAGACGCGACCAGCAGCACGTCGACCTCGTCAGCCTCGGCGCCCACGGCCCCCAGAATCTGGAAATCGAGGTTGACGTCCTCGATCGGGAACTGGATGTAGTTGCTGGCCTCGGATTCGACCTGAAACTCGTAGTCTTCCTCGGTCAGCCCGGCTGGCAACCTGATGCGCTTGGCGATGACGGCCGAGGCCGGCATCGCAAGCGCCGCTCCACGTGTGCGCGAGCCCATCCTGGACAAGGCGCGCGTCAACGCTGCAGCAACGACCTCGGGCTGCTCGATATTGCCGTCGACAACCGCGCCCTTGTCGATCTGTTCGATCGCATAGGTGCGCAACCCAACCCCTCCGCCGGCAGCGTCATCGAGTTCCACGACCTTGACGGACGAGGGGCTGATATCGATCCCGAGGAGAGGCGTCGAGGCGGGCCGCGAAAAACTGGGCAAGCCAAATGCCACCGAAACCCCTTATTGATGATGATTGCCAAAAATCCTTGTTTCTCAAATAGTTAGAATGGACTTTTGAGAACCCTTGAAAAAGCCTACCAACATACCAACACCACTGTAAAGTTTCGGCCCTGCACTGCGTACCGTTCAGGCCTGCCGTTTGTCGTACGCTGGGGGCCGTCCAGCGGAGGATCGCGACAACGCGGGCTTCGGGCAGCCTTCACGTATGCTCCACCTATAATCCGCCTGTTTGGTCGTTGCACCAACCCGACCCGGCAACACAATGCCCAAGCCCCAAACCGCCAAGCACCGAGCCTCGGCCGCAGCACCCGCGAGCCCCTGGTTGAAACTGCTCGGATATGCCATCGGCCTGCCGCTGGCGGGCGCAGTCTGCGCAGCCCTGATCGCAGTCATCGTCGTGGTGCTGGCCAACGATCGGCTGCCGGACATCGACTCGCTGGTCGACTACCGGCCGAAACTGCCCTTGCGGGTCTACAGTGCCGACGGGGTGCTGATCGGCGAGTTCGGCGAGGAACGACGCGATTTCGTGCAGATCGATGATGTCCCGTTGATGATGCGAGGCGCAATCCTCGCGGCCGAGGATGCGCGCTTCTTCGAACACTCCGGTGTTGATTTCGTCGGTATCGCGCGCGCCGCAGTCACGAACGTGCTCTCGGGCGGGCGCGATCAGGGAGCCAGCACGATCACGATGCAGGTCGCGCGCAATTTCTTCCTGTCGAGCGAAAAAACCTACACCCGCAAGATCTATGAGGTGTTGCTGGCCCTGCGCATTGAGCAAAACCTGACCAAGAAACAGATTCTTGAGATCTACATCAACCAGATTTTCCTGGGTAAGCGTGCTTACGGATTTTCTGCGGCGGCGCAGATCTACTTTGGCAAACCCCTGTCGGGACTATCGGTGGCCGAGTCGGCGATGCTCGCCGGCCTGCCGAAAGCGCCGTCGCTGTACAACCCGCTGGTCAATCCGAAGCGGGCCACCGAACGTCAGCACTACATCCTGCGCCGCATGTACGAGACCGGCCACCTTTCCGAAGCCCGGTATCGCGCCGCGCTCAAGGAAGAGTTGCGCTACGCCCGAGCAGGCCCGACACGAGAGCGCCCGGTAACAAGCACCGACGCCCCCTTCGTGGCCGAAATGGCGCGCGCCCTCGCGTTCGAAATGTTCAAGGACGAGACCTACGTCGCCGGAATCAATGTCTACACGACCATCCTGAGTCAGGAGCAACGCGCGGCGAACGCCGCAGTCCGGACGGGAACGCTCGAATTCGACCGCAGGCACGGCTACCGCGGACCGGAGGCGTTCCTAGAACTCCCGTCAGACCGGGCGCTGGCAGAGGCGCGAATCGAGGCGAAGCTTGCGGACCTGCCGGAGATCAACGACTTCTTCGCAGCCGTGGTGCTCCAGGCCTCGCCGCAGTCGGTTCGCGTCAGCCGCGGGCACGGCGTCGAGCAAACGATCACCGGTGCGTCGCTGAAATTCGTCCAGCGCGAACTGTCCGGTAAAACCCCTGCCGCACGCGCGATCCGCCGCGGATCGATCGTGCGGATCGCGCTCAACGAGACTGGCCAATGGGAGATCGTCCAGGTTCCGCAGGTCGAGGCAGCACTGGTCGCCTGCAACACCGATGATGGGGCGGTGCGCGCACTGGTGGGCGGTTTCGAGTTCTCGCGCAACAAGTTCAACCGGGTCACGCAGGCCTGGCGCCAGCCGGGTTCTAGCTTCAAGCCCTTTATCTATTCGGCCGCGCTTGAGAAGGGCTTCATGACGACGACCGTCATCGACGACGCCCCGATTTCGATCGATCCGGCATTAACCGGCGGCCAGTTGTGGGAGCCGAAAAACTACGACGGCAAGTTCGAAGGTCCCATGCCGCTGCGTAACGCGCTGGCCAAATCGAAAAACATGGTCTCGATTCGCGTGCTTCAGTCCATCGGCCCGAATTACGCGCAGGACTACGCAACTCGCTTCGGTTTCGACGCACAGCGCCACCCGCCTTACCTGACGATGGCACTCGGAGCCGGTTCGGTGACCCCCTGGCAGATGGTCGGCGCGTACTCGGTTTTCGCCAATGGCGGCTACCGGATTTCGCCTTACCTGATCAACCGGATCACCGACTCTGAGGGAAGAGTGCTCGCACGAGCCAACCCGATCCGGGCCGGCAACGCCGCAGCCCGAGTCATTGACGAGCGCAACGCATTCATCATGGGCTCCCTGCTTCGGGAGGTCGTCAGATCAGGCACCGCCGTGCGCGCCCAGTCGCTCAAGCGCAACGACCTTGCCGGCAAGACCGGCACGACGAACGACTCGCATGACGCCTGGTTTGCCGGTTTTCAGCCAGGGATCGCGGCGATCACCTGGGTCGGCTACGATCAGCCGCGAAAGCTTGGCGATCGGGAAACTGGTGGCGGGCTCGCCCTGCCGATCTGGATCTCCTACATGGGCAAGGCCTTGCAGGGTATGCCCGAGCGCGCACCGATCGTGCCGTCCGGCGTGATCGAAATCGACGGCGACTGGTATTACGCCGAGACGACACCCGGCAAGGGCATCTCATCGGTCGGTCTCGACGAAAGCCCGACCGCGGTGCCTTTCGGGCAACTGCCGCGCACGAACTGAGCCGGAGCGGCTCAGTCAGAGCCCGACAGATCGACCTGGCTGCCCGCCTGCTGACTCACCAGGCGCGACAAGGTCAGGAATAATTCATCGCCCGAGCGCGTGTCGAGCCATTTGCCACCGTCGGCACGATAGTGAAACGCCCCCGATCGGGCAGCGACCCAGATCTCCCGAACCGGTTCGTTACCGTTGACGATGATCTTCGATCCATCGTCGAACTCCAGTTCAAGAACCTGGCCGCTGCGACTGGTGTCAACGTCGACGCCACAGGCATCGATCGCATCCTCGATCGCACGCAAAGTGCGCTCGCACTGCTCATGGAACTGTTTTTCGCTCATGCTAGACTGCCTCGATGAAACGATTGCTCGTCGGTGCGGCGATTCTAGCTGCGCTGATCGGCACGGCGGCGTGCGGTCAGCGAGGTCCGTTGTACCTGCCGCGAATTCCTCCGGCCGAACCCGGCCAGATCACGCCACCGCAGCCATCTGAGCCGAGCACACGGCGCTGACGCAACCCCCTAACCTGAGCCCCGCAGCCTATGAACGATTGGATCTCCGATCGCAACGGCACGCTGTATGCCGAAGACGTACCTCTTACCGCGATCGCGCAACAGTTCGGCACCCCGGCATACGTCTATTCGCGCGCCGCGATCCGTTCGGCTTTCGCCGAATTTTCGCAGGCCTGCGCCGGTCGCCGGGTGCTGGTCTGCTATGCGCTGAAGGCCAACTCGAACCTTGCGGTCATCGATCTGCTGGCGCGCGAGGGAGCCGGATTCGACATCGTCTCCGGCGGCGAGTTGCAGCGGGTACTGGCGGCCGGCGCATCCCCTTCACGGGTCGTATTCTCCGGTGTGGGCAAGTCCGAGTCCGAAATGCAGATGGCGCTCGAGCACGGCGTGCGCTGCTTCAATGTCGAATCCGAGACCGAGTTGCACCGGCTGTCGCGGGTTGCCCAGTCGATGGGCAAGCTTGCCCCGGTATCGATCCGCGTGAACCCGGACGTGGATGCCGGCACCCATCCATACATCTCCACCGGACTGCGCGAGAACAAGTTCGGGATTTCGCATGAGCATGCGGTCAGCGTCTACCGCGAAGCCGCCACGTTGCCCGGCTTGAAGATCGTCGGCATCGACTGCCATATCGGATCACAGATCACGGAAATCGCGCCCTTCGTCGCGGCCCTCGACAAGCTTGCCGAACTCGTCGCCGAACTGGCAAGTCACGGCATCCGTCTGGCCCATCTGGATCTGGGCGGCGGGCTTGGCATCGACTACGACGGCGAGCAGCCGCCTTCGCGCAAGGCGATGCTCGACGCGCTGTTTGCGCGCATCGACGCCGACCCCACGCTTCGCGAGCTCGAGGTGATGTTCGAGTTCGGGCGCTCGATCGTCGGCAACGCCGGGCTGCTGCTGACCAGGGTCGAATACCTGAAGCCGACGCCGGCCAAGAACTTTGCAATCGTTGACGCGGCGATGAATGACCTGATGCGTCCGGCGCTATACGAGGCATTTCATCGCATCGTGCCGGTAGCACCTCGCGCAGGACAGCCACAGTCGTACGATGTCGTCGGTCCGGTCTGCGAATCCGGCGACTGGCTTGGTCGCGACCGGCTGCTGGCCATCGAGGAAGGCGATCTGCTAGCGATCCTTTCGGCGGGCGCCTATGGCATGGCGATGAGCTCGAACTACAACACCCGGCCCCGGCCGCCTGAAATCATGGTCGATGGCGATGCGATGCACCTGATCCGTGCTCGTGAGCCCGTCGAATCGTTGTACGACCTCGAAACCCGACTGCCTGGCTAAGAGCGCGTCATCGGCGTGCGCGCAGCGTGCCACCACCACCAGAGCCGAATCGACAGCAGCAACGCGAATGCCGCGCCATACATCGCCGGTTCAAGCACATCGTTCTTGCCGGCCTTGTGCCACCAAAAATGCAGCACCCCGAGCACACTGGCGAGGTAGACGAGCCGATGCAACTGGCTCCAACGGCGCCCGAGTCTGCGCATCATGGCCCGGGTTGATGTCAGCGCCAGCGGCAACAACAGCGCGAAGGTCGCCATTCCGATCGTGATAAACGGCCGCTCAAGGACGTCGGTGACGATCGCCTGCAGATCGAACCACTGGTCCAGCCAGACATAGATCGCCATGTGCAGGCTCGCGTAAAAGAACGCGAACAGACCCAGCATGCGCCGGTACCCGGCTAACGCCGCAATACCGGTCAGTCGACGCAGCGGCGTGACCGACAGCGTGGCGAAAAGCAGGATCAACGCCCAGGACCCGGTGGAACGCGTGATGAATTCGACCGGATTGGCGCCCAGACCGGCCCCGCTGGCGAGCTGAAACAGACGCGCGAGCGGTAGCAGGCAAGCAACGAACAGCGCGAACTTGGCAGCGTTCAAAAAAACTTGCGCAGGTCCATGCCCGCGTATAAAGAAGCGACCTGATCGGCATAACCGTTGAACATCAGCGTCGGACGCTTGCGCTGAAAAACCCCCCCTTCACCGATCCTGCGCTCTGTCGCCTGCGACCAGCGCGGATGGTTCACGGTGGGATTCACGTTCGAATAAAACCCGTACTCCCGGGGAATTGCGCGACTCCAACTCGTGACCGGTTGTGTTCTAGTGAAACGGATTCGCACGATCGACTTGCCGCTCTTGAAACCGTACTTCCAAGGAATGACCATGCGCACCGGAGCGCCGTTTTGCCGAGGAAGCACCTCTCCGTAAAGACCGAATGTGAGCAACGTCAGCGGATGATTCGCCTCGTCAATGCGAAGACCTTCCACATAGGGCCATTCGAGCACATTCGAACTCAGGCCAGGCATCTGGCTCTTGTCGGCCAGCGTCGTGAACTCCACATATTTCGCGTCACCGGTGGGCTGGACTCGACGGATGAGTTCGGACAGCGGGTAGCCGACCCACGGGATCACCATCGACCAGCCTTCGACACAGCGCAGGCGGTAGATGCGCTCTTCCATCGCACCCCACTTCATCAGATCTTCCAGGCCGTAGCGGCCGGGCTTTTTGACCAGGCCT
>JALRBB010000305.1 GCA_023257915.1 Quisquiliibacterium sp.
CGGTCACTTCGGCAGCCAACGATCAAGAAGAGCGTCAACGCCCTCCTCAAGCGCCTGCTTGCCGACGGCCGCACCCAGCAAATGTATTACGTCACCGGTGAGGTGGACTACCTCCTGACCGTGATCGTGCACGACATGCAGGACTATGACGAGTACTCGAAGACACTGCTGCTGGCTTCTGCCGCCGTGCTGCGCTTTCAGTCCAACGTGGTGATCGAAGGCTTGCGTGTCGGACTGGAAATCGCGATCTGAACTTTCAGCCCTGATCAGCCAGCACCAGATCGGCGCCCTTCTCGGCAATCATGATGGTGGTGGCATAGGTGTTGCCCGACACCATGGACGGCATCACCGAGGCATCGATCACACGCAGGCCCGCCAACCCTTTGACACGCAAGGTCTGCGCATCGACCGGTGCGTCGGCATCGCTGCCCATGCGACAGCTGCCGACCGGGTGATACACGGTCGCACCGGTGGTGCGCGCAAACTCCACCAGTTGTGCGTCGCTCGCAACGTCCGCTCCCGGCCAGGATTCGTGCGCGACATGGCGCGCCAATGGGGTTGACGCATACAGCTTGCGCATGAAACGGATGCCGGCGATGAGCGTGGCGACATCGGCCTCGTGCTTCAGGTAGTTAGGCTGGATGACCGGCGACGCAAACGGATCAGCAGACCGGATGCGCACGTGGCCGCGGCTCAAGGGGCGCAGCTGCTGCACACCGCAGGTCATGCCAGGCGCGGTTTCCATTTTTGCCCGCCCCATCTTGCCGCCCTGGAAACTGGCCGGCGCAAACAGCAGTTGCAGGTCGGGCCGACCGCCCTCGGGGGCAACGCAGACAAAACCATAGGCATGCGCAACGGCGCTTGCCAGCACGCCGCGCCGCGCCACCATGTACTTCAGTACCTCGAGCACCAGACGCGGAAAATGGGTTCGCTCGTTGAGCGAGCCAACGCCACGCACCCGTGAAGCAACTCGCACCGCGTAGTGATCTACCAGGTTCTCCCCGACCCCCGGTGCCGCATGCACCACACCAATCCCGTGCTGCGCCAGGAGGGCGGGGTTGCCGACTCCCGAGAGCTGCAGCAACTGCGGTGAATTGATTGCACCGCCGGCCAGAATGACCTCGCTGGCGGCGCGCGCCACATGCAACGCGCCGCCTTGCCGGTACTCGACGCCCACTGCGCGTTGCCCTTCAAACACCACGCGCGTGACATGCGCGTGGGTGTGAATCGCCAGGTTCGGGCGCGACAATGCCGGGCGCAGATAGGCATCCGCCGCGCTCCAGCGTCGGCCGTTTTGCATCAGGTATTGGTAATAGCCGGCACCGCGCTGATCACCCCGGTTGTAATCCGGATTGCGTGGCTCGCCCAGGCTTTGCATGCCGCTGATGAAGGCTTCACACAGAGGGTGCTGCATGCGCGGATCGGTCACCTGAAGCGGCCCTTCCACACCACGCACTGTAGCGTCGCCCCCGGCGCGCGTTTCGGCACGCCTGAAATAGGGCAGCACGTCGTCCCAACCCCATCCGGACGCGCCCTGCGCAACCCAATCGGCATAGTCGTCTGCCTGCCCGCGCACATAAAGGTGGCCATTGATCGAGCTCGATCCGCCAATCACCCGGCCGCGCGGGCACGGAATCGCCCGATCGGCAGTTTCCGGTGCGGGCGCATTCTCATAGCCCCAGCCGACCGCGGGGTCCAGCATGGTGCGCGTGAAACCGGCCGGTACCTTGATCCAGAGCCGGTTATCGGGTCCGCCGGCCTCCAGCACCAGCACCTTGTGGCGGCCCGATGCAGTCAGCCGGTTGGCAAGGACGCAACCGGCAGCACCTGCGCCAACGATGATGGTGTCCCAGCCCGCGCTGGCACTCACTGCATCACCAGTTCACGAGCCCGGTGTGCTTCGAGCGCAACCGGCGCCTGCTCAAGCAGGGGTGCGTCGCCGGCCACAGTGGCGCGCACGAGACAGCGCGGCTGCACCGGATCGAAGGGGCGACCCCGATGCAGCGTGGACCGGTTGTCCCAGATCAGGAGGTCATGGGGTTGCCATGCGTGGGTGTACACATGCGCAGGTTGCTCCGCAAAGGCCAACAGGCGCTCAAGCAGCGCGCGTGCCGCTTGCTGCGCCATCCCCTCGATCGCCTCGACGTGCGAACCGATGTACAGGCACCTGGCCCCGGAAGGCAGCGTGCGCACCATCGGCTGACGCACCGGCGGCACGCCGGCACGTTCTTGCGCGGTCATATGCGTAGGATCCACCTGCGCGCGCGAGTGCGCCAGGTTGTGAATCGCGACCAGGCCGTCGATTTCCGCCTTCCAGGCATCAGGCAGCGCGTTCCAGACCATGCGCATGTCGATGAACTCTGTCTCACCACCATTCGCCGGCACGATGCGGCCGGAAAGCATTGAGGCCAGCGCGGGAATGGGCTTGAACGATGAATCGCTGTGCCACAACTGATTTGCCAGCGTGTTGATCCACTGCCGGTGTGAAGGCGGGACGACGGCGCCGTCCGGGCCGATGTTGGTCAGGATCGTCAGTTCGCTGCCCTGGCCCTGGGCGCCCAGACGGGTCCGCTCCAGCATGCCGAAGCGGCTCGCAAAAGCAATTTGCTGCGCGTCATCGATAGGCTGTCCACGCAGCACCAGCACCGCATGCTCATCGAACGCCACGCGCAGCGCAGAAAATTCGGCATCGGAAATGGGCGTGCGCAAATCAAGACCGGTAACGGATGCACCGAACCGGCCAGGCAAAGGGGTGAAGGTCAACATGGATGAGGTCCGTTTCTACGACGACGCGAGGACTATACCGCAGGGGCTTCGCTGGAGACCGCCATCCGGTCATGCCCGTACGCCGTCAAACCGACCCGGCCATCGCGCGCAGCCCGCCACCCCAGCGCGGCAGCGATGAGCACAGTTGCACCACGCCAGCCAACAGCCCCATGCCGATACCGACCTGCAGGGCCAGCTGGTAATTGCCGAACAGGTCGAACAGGTAGCCGCCGCCAAACGCACCGAGGGCACTGCCGACCTGGTGGCTGGAGAATGCGAGGCCCTGCACCATGGCTTGCCAGTGCAGGCCGAACATCTCGACCACGGCGCCGGAAACCAGCGGCGCCACGCCCAGCCAGAGAAATCCCATCAGCGCCGCAAACACCAGTGTGCTCTCGGCCGTCGGCGCTGCATTGAAGTACCAGGCCAGCACCAGCGAGCGGACGATGTAGATGTCGCCGAGGAGAGCAGGCTTGGACCAGCGCCCGCCGGCCCATCCGAAGAACAGGCTGCCCAGCACATTGAAGGCGCCAATCGTGCCCAGCGCCTTGAGCCGCTGCGCGTCCGACACGCTCATGCCGCCGAACTTGGCCTTCCAGCCGTAGTAGCTCGCTTCGCTGAATCCGTATTTCCGGCACAACTCCTTGACCGCCAGTCCTGCATCGGCTTCCCGCAAGTACCCTTAAGCTCCCCCGTCAAGTAGACAGTTGATTACTGGAGTTTGCAGCCGTTGTTAACCTCGGTAGGAATTGCCTCGGTGGTATCCCGCCCAGGGCGTCGTGAGGACTTTGCGAACGGCGCAGCATCTCGTTCGAGGTCTGTCTTGATCGGCTACAGGTTGATCGAGACGATATATCTCAAAGCCTTGCGCGTATTCGGATTTTTCCAAGTACATCGCACCGTTGAATGAACTTGGCTCACCGGCAGCGGAGCCTTTTCCCTGTGATGTCGTTCGTTGTATCCCCGAAAGCAACTGCCCGACGCGGCGTTCTGATTAGCCTGGGTTATGCGGCAGCCGCTCGCGGCGCCTAGGCTTTCCCTCTTGCTCGAGGTCGGGCTTGCTGCGCCGGGTGCGCTGCTTCACTGTGACTTGCTTGCCGTCCAGGGCCGCCTGGCGATCGCGGGCGCTGATGGCAATGCCGATATCGTTGCGTTGTTCGTGCCAGAAGATCTGCTCCTCGGCTTTGTTCAAATGCGTGTAGTAAGTCATTGAACCGATTTTTTTTTGCGGGAATTGTGAAACCCTCCAAGACACTTTCTAAGGTTCTACTGAGCCGGCAGTGGCGTCAAGAATGTCGCCATCCGGCTCAACGATCAGCACCGTGCCGTCGTTGTAGATCGGAATCAGGTCGCCGGTGGGCATCTTCAGAATGATTGGCGTAGCCATGTCTCGAAGATGCCGCTAAGGGGGCGGCTGGCGATTGGGCGGATGGCCGAGCCTGATGGCTTAATCCTATCGCGATAGCCTAGGGGTTCTAATGCGTAAAAAGTCGCGCAAGATTCGCCCAAATTGAGATGACAGCCCAGAAAACCGCACGGCGCATCGCACACCTGGACATGGACGCCTTTTACGCGTCGGTCGAGTTGCTGCGCTATCCGCAGTTGCGCGGGCAACCGCTGGTGATCGGGGGCGGGCGTCGGCATCAACCAGAACAACTGGCCGACGGCAGTTTGCAATTTTCAAGTTTGCGCGATTACGCTGGGCGCGGGGTCATTACCACCGCCACCTATGAGGCTCGCGCGTTTGGCGTGCGCTCTGGCATGGGGCTGATGAAGGCCGCAGCGCTTTGTCCGCAGGCGATACTGCTGCCGACTGACTTTGACGAATACCGGCGTTATTCACGTCTTTTCAAGACCGCCGTCGCACAGATTGCGCCGCTGATCGAAGATCGCGGCATCGACGAGATCTACATCGATCTGTCGGCGCTGGCCGGCGACGATGGTGGGCGCGAGATCGCGCAGCGCATCCGCCACGCGGTGCGCGAGGCGACCGGGCTGAGTTGCTCGGTTGGCGTCACACCGAACAAGCTGCTGGCCAAGATCGCATCCGAACTTGATAAGCCCGACGGGCTGACGGTGCTCTACGAATCGGATCTCGCGAGCCGGATCTGGCCGCTGCCGGCTAGCCGCATCAACGGCATCGGGCCGAAGGCCTTCGCCAAGCTGCAGTCGCTCGGTATCGAAACCATCGGTGATCTGGCCGGGGCCGATCCGCAGTGGCTGGTCGCGCAGTTCGGGCGTAGCTACGGCACCTGGCTGCACGAGGCCGCGCATGGCCGCGATGACCGGCCGGTGGTCATGCATCGCGATCCGAAGTCGATCAGCCGCGAGACCACGTTTGAGCGCGACCTGCATCCTCGCCAGGATCGTCAGGTCTTGTCCGGCATTTTTACCGACCTGTGCGAACGGCTCGCCGACGATCTGCGTCGTAAGGGGTTTGCTGGACGCACGATTGGAATCAAGCTGCGCTACGACGACTTCAGCACGGTGACCCGCGACCAGACGGTGGAGCATTGGACCGCAGACGCCGCGACGATTCGGCGAGCCGCCGGTGAATGCTTGAAGCGGGTTCCGCTTGATCGCCGTTTGCGCTTGCTCGGCGTGCGGATCGGGGCGCTGGTTCCGCTGGACGGGGTCGATGCGGCGGGAGCCGCAGGTAGGCGCGTGGGTCTTCGGGTCGCGGAGCCAGGCGGCGGGTCCTTGCCACTGTTCGATTGAAGCCAATCGTGCGCGATGCCGGCGGCACGGAATTCTCCGCGTAAAATTTTCGGATCTCCTCGATCAGCCGGGCAGGATCAGCGATGAATGCAAACACCCCTAAGGCCGCGTTGCGCACGTCGGATGTGACATCGGACGCCCTTGGTTACCAGAGCGGATTCGGCAACGAGTTCGCCACCGAGTGCCTGCCCGGTGCACTGCCGGTCGGGCGCAATTCGCCGCAACGCTGCGCCTACGGCCTCTACGCCGAACAGATCTCCAGCACCGCATTCACCGCCTTGCGAGGTGCCAACCGCCGAACCTGGACCTACCGGATCCGGCCTGGCGCGGTGCATGGGCCGTTCGCGCGCATCGACGCGCCCAGGCTGGTGGGCCGCGCCGGTGACGAGCCAAGCTCGCCCGAGCGGCTGCGCTGGGGGGCGCTGCCGATTCCTGCGCAGCCGACCGATTTCGTCGACGGCCTGTTCACGATGGCGCTCACCGGCGATGCGCGCGCGATGAGCGGCTGCGCGATCCATGTCTACGCCGCCAACCAATCGATGAAGGATCGGTTCTTTTACGATGCCGACGGCGAACTGCTGATCGTTCCGCAGCAGGGGCGGCTACGCCTGCTGACCGAACTCGGCATCCTCGATGTGGAGCCGCAGGAAATCGCGGTGATTCCCCGCGGTATGCGCTTTCGGGTCGAATCGCCGGATCTGCGCGAGGCTGGTGGCGCGCTCGAAGGCATTCGCGGCTATGTTTGCGAGAACTTCGGCGCGCCGTTTCGCCTGCCGGATCTCGGGCCGATCGGCTCCAATGGCCTGGCCAATCCGCGCGATTTTCTCGCGCCGGTTGCCTGGTACGAAGACCGTGAGGGCGACTTCGAACTGGTGGGCAAGCTGGATGGCGCGCTGTGGTCTGCGCGGATCGATCATTCTCCGCTCGACGTGGTCGCCTGGCATGGCAATTCGACGCCGTACAAATATGACTTGCGACGCTTCAACACGATCGGCTCGATCAGCTTCGATCATCCGGACCCGTCGATCTTTCTGGTGCTGCAGTCCCAGTCCGACACCCCGGGGGTCGACACGATCGACTTCGTGATCTTCCCGCCACGCTGGCTGGTCGGCGAGGACACCTTCCGTCCGCCCTGGTTCCATCGCAACATCGCCAGCGAATTCATGGGCCTGATCCACGGGGTCTACGACGCAAAAGCCGAGGGATTCGTGCCCGGCGGGGCATCGCTGCACAACTGCATGAGCGGTCACGGTCCCGATCAGGGCACCTTCGAGAAAGCCAGTGCCGCGGACACCTCGGTCCCACACAAGGTGGCCGACACGATGGCTTTCATGTTCGAAACCCGCACGCTGATTCATCCGACCGCACAGGCAATGTCGCTTGCCACGCTGCAACGCGACTACTGGCAGTGCTGGCAGGGTCTGCGGCGCAATTTCGATCCGACCCGCCGCTGAAGGTTTCAAGCTGTAACAGCGATGTCGAACTGTCAGGCAAGCGGACCGGTCGCTTTGTGGCTGCCAGGATCCCGGCGACAATTCAGGCATGTCTTGCGAGCAATCATGAAATCAGCCACTTTCGCCGCAATTGGCCTGGTGGTCCTGGCATTCGCCGCCGGTAGCACTGCGCATGCTCACGGCCGTAGCCATGGCCATGGCGGTGTCTACCTTGGCGGACCGGTCATCATGCCCGGCCCGTACTACTATCCCCGCTACGCCTATCCCGGCTGGCCGTACTACGGGTATCCGCCGCCAGTCGTGACGGTGCCGGTTCCGAGTGCGCCACCGGTCTACGTTGAACGCGGACCAGATCCCGCGGCGCCTGCGCAGCCGCCGGCAGCAAGTTGGTACTGGTGCCAGCAGCCGCAAGGTTATTACCCCAACGTCACCGAGTGTCCGGGCGGCTGGACTCCGGTTCCCGCCCGTCCTCCAGCCCAGGCGCCTTCAAGACCATGACATCCACAAGCGTTTTTTCCCGCAACGCCAAGCGAGCCGGCGCTCTGTCGGCCTTGTTTCTACTGGGCGCCTGCGCCACCACGCCTAGCGGCCCGAGCATGCTGGTGCTGCCGGGCGCTGCAAAATCCTTTGACCAGTTCCGGGCCGACGATGCCGCTTGCCGGCAATTTGCCTACCAGCAGATCGGCGGGGCGGCTGCAGAGCAGAATGCCGAGCGCCAGGCAGTGCAAAGCGCGGTGATCGGCACGGCCATTGGCGCAGTCGCTGGTGCGGCGATCGGCGGCTCGCGCGGCGCCGGGGTCGGAGCCGGCACCGGACTGATCGTTGGCTCGGCGGTCGGCAGCAATACCTCGGATGCGTCCGGTTATGGGGCGCAACGTCGCTACGATCATGCCTATCTGCAGTGCATGTACGCGGCCGGTCACAAGGTTCCTGTGTCGGGCAATCTCGGCACTCAGCGCAGCTACCAGAGCCCGGCTGCACCGGCCCGGTATGTTCCGCCGCCGCCACCTGCGGGCGCGGCTCCTCCGCCTCCGCCGCCCGGTGTGCCGCCGCCGCCTCCGCCCGGGGTGACACGCTGACCGGCTGTCCTGGACCGACACCTCGCATCGACAGATCGCCCGTCAGGCGCTCCTGCGCGCTCACCCACCCGGGCTCACGCCGTGAGCCCGGCTGCTCCTAGACTGGTTGGATGCCGCAACACCAGGCGCATCGCATCATAGAATCCCCCATGCTCGCCAGCGCAGAGCCCTGGCTCGCCACCCTCAATCACGAACAGCGACAAGCCGCCGGTTTCGGTTGCAGGGATGCACAGGGCCGCTTCGAGTCCGGTCCCTTGCTGGTGATCGCTGGAGCCGGCACCGGAAAAACCGCCACCATCGCGCGCCGAGTTGCGCACCTGGTGATCCAGGGGGTTGATCCTCAGCGCATCCTGCTGATGAGCTTCAGCCGGCGCGCCGCACTCGAGATGACGCGACGCGCGCAGCGCCTGGTCATGCAGACTCTTGGCGGCCACAGACAGGCATGCCCAGATGTTCCGGTCACCGGGCTGCGCCTGCCCTGGGCCGGCACCTTTCATTCGATCGCAGCGCGACTACTGCGTGCCCATGCTGCGCAGATCGGTCTGCCGCCGGTTTTCGGCGTACTGGATCGCAGCGACGCCGCCGACCTGATCGATCTGATCCGTCATCAGCAAGGGCATTCCGCCCGCAAGAGTCGCTTTCCGCGCAAGGACACCTGCCTGGCGATCTACTCGCGCGTCGTCAACGCGGCGCAGCCGCTGGCGCAGGTGTTGAGCGAAGTGTTTCCGTGGTGTGCGCAGTTCGAGCCCGAACTGCGCGCGCTGTTTCGCGAGTATGTCGGGCGCAAGCAGGCCAGCGCAGTTCTCGATTACGACGACCTGATGCTGTGGTGGGATCAGGCGGTTGCCGATCCCGTGTTCGCAGCCCGGATCGGTTCACGCTTCGATCACATCCTGGTTGACGAATATCAGGACACCAACGCACTGCAGGCGCGCATCTTGCGTGCGATCCGCCCCGATGGCCGCGGCTTGCTGGTTGTTGGGGACGACGCGCAGTCAATCTATGGGTTCCGGGCGGCTGACGTCGGCAATATTCTCGACTTTCCGCAGCGCTTCGCACCGCCGGCCGAGCGCATCACGCTCGAGTGCAACTATCGCTCGGTGCAGCCGGTGCTCGATCTGGCCAACGCGCTGATCGGCGAGGGCGCCCGCCAGTATCCGAAGAACCTGCGCGCTGCGCGCGGCGGCGGGCAATTACCGATGCTGGTCTCGGTGCTCGATGACCGCGCCCAGGCCGACTGGATCATCGCGCAGGTGCTCGCCCGTCGTGAGCAGGCGGTGCCACTGCGCAAGCAGGCGGTGCTGTTTCGTAGTGCGCATCACAGCGACCTGCTCGAAGTTGAACTCACCCGACGCAATATTCCGTACGTCAAGCATGGCGGGCTGCGCTTTCTGGACTCCGCTCACGTCAAGGACCTGATCGCGGTGCTGCGTTGGGCGGAAAACCCGCGCGATGCGATTGCTGCGTTCCGGGTGCTGCAGCTGCATGCCGGCGTCGGACCGGCCGGTGCGCAGCGCGTGCTGCAGGAGCTCGCACGGGTTGCGCAGGCTCATCCGGCTACCCCGGCGTTCACGCATCTCGCGCGGCTCGATCCGTCGCCTGCCGCGCGCGACGAGTGGCCGAGCTTTTGCGCACTGATGGTGCAACTTGCCGATCCGCTGGCGCGTTGGGAGGGGCAGCTGGCTCTGGTGCGCGACTGGTACTTCCCGGTGCTCGAACGTCGT